>DIUF01000066.1:0-380 GCA_002422285.1 Flavobacteriales bacterium UBA6165
ATGATGTCTTCTGGGGCGAAATGTTCTGCAATTCCTGATAATATGGTGCGTTTGTCAACGCCAGTGTCTACGAGTAATTTGAGCAGTTTATCGGCTTTGGGTACGCGTTCAGCTTCCAAAATAGTCGCTGTGCGGATGTCTAATTTCGTAAAATCATCAAAAGTGATTTCTGGTTTTTGTGGGGCTACGTTGGTTTCTTCCACTGGATTGGCGTTTTTCAAGATTTCTACCTCGGCATCTACAAAGGCATCATCTATTTTGGTGAATAGTATCTCTGGTTGATTGATTTGATGTCCAGAAGACAATAAATCAGCACGACCAGCATCGTTCCATTGTGAAGAATTGAAATCCAAGAATTGTGACAATGAGCGAGCCGTTTT
>DIUF01000066.1:420-14792 GCA_002422285.1 Flavobacteriales bacterium UBA6165
TCACGGATGCGATAACGCTGCATCAAATCAGCAATTTTCGCAGGAATTTCTTGCATTTCTTGTAAAACAGCACAATCAATTTCTTGCAATTCACCACAAGCTGGCACTTGACCTTCGTAATATTTGTGCGTCAAAACCAAAGCACGGTTCACGAAATTGCCTAGTATATCCGCCAATTCATTGTTCACGCGTGCTTGAAATTCTTTCCACGTAAATTCAGAATCTTTGGACTCAGGTGCGATGGCTGTAAGTGTATATTTCAATTCATCCACTTTGTCAGGGTGGCGCTCCAAATATTCGTGCAACCAAACCGCCCAATTGCGTGAGGTTGAGAATTTATCGCCTTCCAAATTCAAAAATTCAGAGGCAGGAACATTGTCTGGTAGAATAAAATCACCGTGGGCTTTGAGGATAATCGGGAAAATAATGGCGTGAAAAACAATATTGTCCTTGCCAATAAAATGCACCAATTTGGTGTCTCTGTTTTTCCAATAATCTTCCCAATTCTTGCCGTTGTCGGCAGCCCACTGTTTTGTCGCGGAAATGTAGCCAATCGGCGCATCGAGCCAAACGTAAAGAACTTTTCCATCGGCACCCTCAACTGGCACGGGAACACCCCAATCCAAATCGCGGGTCATGGCACGAGGTTTCAAACCTCCATCAATCCAAGACATGCACTGCCCTACCACTTGATTGCGCCATAACTTTGGGTCGTGTTGTTGTTTGCCATCCAAAATGCCATCTTGTATCCACGGTTTGAGCCAGTCTTCGTGCTCATTCATCGGCAAAAACCAATGTTTCGTTTCTTTCATTACGGGCTTTGTTCCGCTGAGAGTAGATTTAGGATTAATCAATTCCGTTGGACTCAAAGCAGAGCCACATTTTTCGCATTGGTCGCCATAAGCATCCGAATGTGAGCACTTTGGACAAGTGCCCGTGATGTATCTATCTGCCAAAAACTGCTGAAATTCTTCGTCAAAATACTGCTCTGTAACCTGTTCGGTGAATTTACCATTTTCATTGAGCACTTTGAAAAAATCTTGCGCCGTTTCTTTATGAATTTCGGCGGTAGTGCGGTGAAAAATATCTGGCGCAATTTCAAATTTATCGAGCGCATTTTTAATAATGGTGTGGTATTTATCCACAATTTCTTGAGGCGTAATACCTTCTTTTTTAGCACGCAAGGTAATAGCAGCCCCATGCTCATCCGAACCACAGATATAAGCCACATCTTGATTGTTCATTCTCAAAAAGCGCACAAAAATAGACGCAGGTAAATATACACCTGCCACATGACCCAAATGGAGTGGCCCGTTGGCATAAGGCAAAGCAGAAGTAACAGTATATCGAGATGTTGTCATGAAATCTAAAAATTGTGGTGCAAAGATAAAGTAATAAACAGATTATGCCCCCTCTGATTTACCCCCAGAAACTTTTGTTTTCAATTGAATCAGATACTCTTTCCAGGTGCCCAATTGATTTTTCTTTTCAATGATTAGGGTTTGAGTGATCATCATAGCATACATGAGTACCACAAAAATCAGAGTCATTGACACCCCAAAACGATCTAAAGAAATGACTGGACGAATCCAATAAAGAATAATCAAATGCCCCACATACAACCAAAGCGTATTTCGACTCATTTGATTCATTAAAGTTGGAAGTTTCGTTATAAAACGAGATAAAAACGCACAAACGGCCCCCACTAAAATCACAACACCTATGCGGTGGAAAATCAAATTAGCACTTGCGCCCATACCCTCAATGTGACCCCAGAAATTGCTCGTGCCATAGCGTTGAACTTCAACAATGTCTCCAATTTCAGAAAGCGCAATAAGGGCTCCCCCGAGGAACAACAATTTTATTTCCAGCAAACGAGCGAGGTTTCCTTTGTCTTTCATCCATGCCAAAAGAGCGCCGAAAAAGGCACCAAACAAAATATAACTCAACCATGGAAAAATTGGGAATGGAGAAGATTTTTGTGCTTTCGTTTTCATAGAATTCATCCACAGGGTAAAAACATTAGGAAACATACGGGCTCTTCGTTCGAAAGAATAAGTGATGCTCATAGGTAATCTGCCACGCACGATTTCAATATTTGCATATCTACCAAAGCGTTGCCTAGCTTCCGCCAGATCTAAATCATCCAAATTACAAATATGCTGATAGCCTAAGCCAACTATCACATCGTTTTGTTTCAAGCCCAATTGCTGGGCTTTGCTTCCTGGTCGAACAGCTAAAATAATTACGCCATCATTATCCGCAATATCCAATGAGTCGGCATAAGTGTCATTGTTTTCATCTAATAGAACACCGAGTTCGCCGTATGACAATAACGATTCAGGTTCAGAATGAAAATTCATTTGAGTAATGTAAGGACTTGAGAATGAAACAGCGAAGAAAAGAGATAAAAAAACCAAAGCCAAAACGCCGATATATTTACGTGTAATGATAAATACACCAATTACAGTAAGCAGGCCTAGTCCAATAATATGAAGTACATCAACCGCCAAGGAATTATCCATCATGCCTTGAGAAATCGGCTTGTAAAATGCCTCGAGCTGGAAACGAAGCAAATATCCCCAAAACAAAAGCGTTCCAACTCGAATAAGACCTTTTTTTATCCTAATATTTCCGCTTACCAAGCGACGGTCCTGCTGTAGTAAGAGAAATGTGAAAACGGCCCCAGCGATAACCATGAAAAATGGCGCAGTGTAACCGCGTAATTGGGTCCAAATACCTATTCCAAAAGAGTTTCCATCACGGATTTCTTTATCAAGCATGGCATAAACCGTATGACCCTGAATCATCATGAAAAGCGCAATGAAGCGCATGATATCCAAAAATGTCAGTCTAAAAGGTTTATCTTTTTGCATGAAGCAAAAGTAGTCAATGAAATTCTAACGAGACGGATTTCGCAATAAGTTTAGAAGGAAGGACAAGAGATTGTTCTAAATCGCTTCACTTTGCTTGGACACTTCAAAAACAAACCAAGAGAAACCTCATGAGAACCACCAGATTGGTTTGTCAATCTTGAAACAGTAACATCGTAGCTATATCCAACTCTAAAAGTGTTTGTTGACAATCCGAAAGTTAAGATAAAGGCATCACGATTTCTGAACCAAGCTCCAAAGGTGAACATTTCATATTTTACGTAAGTACCCAAATTCATTTCCATGAATCCCTGCTGATAACGATACACGATATTTGGGGAGATGGTTACTGGGTTGCTATAACGTGATCTTCTTCCTAATGGAATTTCGGCGCCAGCATGGGCAGTAAAGCGCATTGGAAGTTGGCTACGCCCAACAATCATCGAAACGTTTGGTCTATTCAAATGGTGAGCAGCCACCCCAAAATAAAAGTTCTTTGTGAAACCACCTATACCAGCAGACACATCAAAATAGCCTTTTGAACCACCTCTCTGAACGTCTCCTGTTTGATAAATAAAACCTCTTCTTGGGTCAATCATATCACCAAATGTAAGTTTACTCCAATCCAAGAATTTCTGACCATACATGGCTTGACCCGCGAAAAGAAGGGTGAATTTTCGATTCACCTTTAGGTGATAAGAATAGATTGCAGCTAAATTCACTTCTTGAATTGTTCCTTGACCTTGCATATCGTGCATAGCTTGAACCCCAAACCCGCCATTGATTGCCTCGAAATATTGGTCATACGAAAAACTATTCGTAACAAAATTTCCAGACAATGATGGCCACTGATTTCTGTGGTTCATTTGAAAACGCGGACAAATATTTGTTCCTGCCAAAGCTGGATTCAAATACAAGGGGTTCGCGTAGAACTGGGTGAACAATGGATCCTGAGCGTTGCTCGTTCCAATACTCCCTAAAAGAATAAACGCAAGTACTACTTTTTTCATCATAATCAATTTAACATCAGTTTTCTCAATCTACTTTCTTTGAGCGTCACACGCATCGTTAATTGGTGACTTAAGTGTTTTCTTCCGGTCATCTGACTCAATGCATAATCCGTTGAATACAACATGGATACATTACGAGAAACCCAGCCTAAACTAAACATTGGCTCACCTGCGCTTGAAACTGAAGCGCCCAAAGATAAAGAATTATATTTTATACGTGACCCAAGCCACAATTTATTCAAATCTCCATAGTTTTGATAGACCATTTGGCCAGACATTCTAAACTTCTTATTCCGAGATTCGTATTCCGTTCCCAATACTGCATTAATAAAAACGGGGTTTCTCTCTTGGAAATGTTGAGAACCATAATGCAAAGCATAGTTTCTTGATCCAATCAAATTATCAGCATTTGCCCCAATAAATCCCCATTTGGTATTCAACAAAAATCCTAAACCAATATCTTGTTTGATACTTCTATTGACTTGAGCTTCATGCTGCGCGCTTGTATACACAAATGCATTTGATCTATCAAATTCTATAAATGAACCAGGGGTAAGAGGCGCTCTGTTCACTGATGTGCCACCCATTTTCATGCGCAAAGCGGGCTCTAAAACAATATTTTTGCTCCGATTTAAGAAAAACTTAGGGGCATATGTTAAAGCAAGCTCAAGATTATTTATTGTGCCATTTGCATAACGGTCATACATCAATTGTATTCCAACGCCGGCATTTGTTTGTGGTAAAAACACATCAAGACCCAATTGATTTGAAAGCATAGCGTTGCTTTGATTTGGCCACTGTAAATAGGTGTTCGAATAAATCGTATTCGAAAAATCTGATGCTACGTGACCGAAATTAATTTGATTGCGCATCGATCCGGGCACCAAGTATTCTACATCTCGACTATTCGTAAGTAATAGTTCACCTCCTCCTTTGAACCTATTGCTTCGTGTAGTTAATTTTTTATCCTTGGACTCGTTTGCTGAATTATTAACAGAGCTTCCAGAACTTGAACTAGCTACCGAATTGTGTTGGCTGTGTGAAGCCACTTCCGAATTAGATTCATGCGGAAGGTTGCTTTGCGATAAAACTTCAGTATCAATTTCAAGATTTGGATTTGGCGCAAAATCATGATCAGCGAGGAGCGAAACTGTTTCCAAAGTATTTACCAAATCAGTTGAAGTTGACTCAGGGTTGTAGAGATTGTCTAACGAAGTTTTATAATCACGCTCGACATAATCTTCTTCGATCACCCCAGAAAAGATTTGATTGTTAAACTGAAACGGGTATGGTGACCCAAAGTTAGTTTGTAAAACCCTGTTTGAACTAGGTTTGTTTTCAGATTCCTCCACGCCAACAGAAGAACTTTGCGCATCATTTGAATAATCGATTGTGGACATTGTAGTATTTGCAGCATTCAAAGCAGACCTAATTTCTAGGTTATTGGCTTCAAGCGCAAAATTATCAACTTGTGGTTTATTGCCTGCAATAATAAACAAGGCAAGAATAGCATTTACACCAAGAGCTGTCAAAACAGTAATCCTATTCAATAGACCGGGCGACACTAAAGGCTTAAGTAAGGCTCCTCTATTCACGAATTCCGCATCCACACGATTCATTCTAGCAGCACCCCATGCTTCAAATTGAGGGTCAAATTGAGGGTTTTCTAATAAAAAATCCTCGAGCATCATTTCTTCGTTCTCAGACAAATCGCCCTCGAAGTAGTGGAACAACCACTGATCTAAGTTGGATGGATTAGGCGATTTCATTGAATTTAACGAATTGAGTCAGGTTTTCTTTTATTTTTCTACGCGCTCGGAACAAATATACCTTCACTTGAGCCTCTGATAAATCAAGTAACTCAGCAATTTCTTTGTAATTATATCCTTCCATGTCGCGGAGCAACAAAATGGACTTTTGAATTTGTGGCAGCGTTTCAGTAACTATGTCCACAATTTCTTTCAATTCGAAATTGTTTTGGATCATCACTGCGCGCTCAGGCACATTCTCATCATAAAAGTCCATTCTAGATTTCTTTTTAACAAAATTAATGAGCGCATTATGGGCTGTGGTGAATAACCAGCTTTTCGACTTATCGAAATCAACTGACTTTCTATGATTCCATAAACGCTCAAAAGAATCTTGTACAATATCACTAGCATCTTCACTATCTTGAAGACACTTGAGGACATATCCGTATAACCTTCCGGAATGAATCTCAACAGCTTTATTGTACTCTGATCTTGTCAAAATTTAATATCTATTAACTCTGAAACAATAAACAACAAGTAAAAGTTACAGCACAATGAAAAAAATCTAAAATATTTTGAGATTTCAAGAAGTGCTCCAAACAATTGTCAGTTCAATGAAACGAATTTTTATTTGATTTCGTTGCGCTTTCAATCGAATTTAGTCTAAATTTGCCCTAACGCTAAAAAAAACTTAAACACTTAACTCCTTGAAAAACAAACACTATGAAGCCCACAAGACTATTTGATATTCCGTACAGACAACTTGAAAAATTCCCAAAAGAGGATGCCTTTACCATGAAAATTGGAGGCGTTTGGACCAAAACTAGCACACAAGAATTCATCAATAAATCCCAAGAATTGGCAAAAGGATTGATTGCTTTAGGCGTTCAACCTGGCGACCGTGTTGGTTTAATCTCGCCCAACCGATTGGAATGGAACTTGGTTGACATCGCCATCCAACAAGCCGGAGCAATCGTTGTGCCTATCTACCCTACTATTTCCGCCTCAGATTATGAGTTCATTTTTACCGATGCTCATATCAAAGTTTGTTTTATTTCAGGTGAAGACCTTTGCGAGCGTGTAGGCCCACTTAGAGAAAAATTGTCCTTTCTTGAACATCTATACTCTTTTGATGAAATTAGCTTTTGTGATAATTGGTCGAAAGTGCTCAACATGGCTTCGGATGAGCAAAACGACGAACTAAAAAACCGTATGGATGCCGTGAAACCAGAGGATTTGGTTTCTTTAATATACACTTCAGGAACAACAGGCAATCCGAAGGGTGTAATGTTAACACATAACAACATCATGTCGAATGTGTTGGCTTGCGAACCTCGAATTCCAGCATCATTTGACACGCGAGCTTTGACATTCTTGCCGGCTTGTCATATCTACGAACGCATGTTGCAATATCTATATATGTATATAGGGACTTCCATTTATTATGCGGAATCCTTGGAAACCATCGGCGACAATATCAGAGAAGTAAAACCACACATTTTCACAGCTGTGCCGCGTTTGCTTGAAAAAGTATTCGACAAAATCATGGCCAAAGGTGAAGAACTCACTGGCATCAAGAAAAAATTGTTCTTCTGGGCGGTCGGCCTGGCAGAAGAATTTGAACTTGAAGGAAAATCTGCATGGTACCTCTTCAAATTAAAAATTGCCAACAAGCTGATTTTCAGCAAATGGCGTGAAGCCCTAGGTGGAAACGTACAAGCAATTGCCTCTGGTAGTGCAGCTTTACAGGCCCGATTGGCAAGAATTTTCATGGCTGCTCAAATCCCAGTGATGGAAGGATATGGACTTACAGAAACATCTCCTGTGGTGAGCGTTAACGCTGAAAAACAAGGTGTTTGCTTCGGCAGTGTTGGAACTGTATTAGACGGTGTAGAAGTAAAAATTGCGGAAGATGGCGAAATTTTGGTGAAGGGACCAAATGTAATGGTAGGTTATTACAACAACCCAACAGCAACAGCAGAAGTGATGGATGCAGATGGTTGGTTCCATACCGGTGATATCGGAGAATTTGTGCAAGGCAAATTCCTTAAAATTACTGACCGCAAAAAAGAGATGTTCAAAACATCTGGCGGTAAATATGTGGCGCCACAAGTAATGGAAAATCGTTTCAAAGCATCGCGTTTCATTGAACAAATCATTGTGATTGGCGATAACAGAAAGCACCCAGCCGCCTTGATTGTGCCTTCTTATGATTATGTTCGTGAATGGGCAAAATCTAAAGAAATGAGTGTTGGAAGCACCAATTTGGAGTTGATCAGCAATCAGAAAGTATTAGACCGTATCCAAAAAGAAGTCGATCTTTTCAACGCAGAATTTGGGAAATTTGAGCAAATCAAAAAAATCAAATTGTTGCCAGCTGAATTTAGCATCGAAGGCGGTGAATTGACGCCAACCCTCAAATTGAAACGCAAAGTGATCATGGCTAAATATGACGCTTTGGTTGAGGAGATTTATAAGGAGTAGTACATTTTTAAATTCCGCGAAGAGTTGTTACAAGAGTTTGATCACAAGAATCATTATGCAAATGAAACATCTTTCAACATTTTTTTTTGTTTTCATACAATTGTCAATTTTCGCTCAGAGTTCATGGGAACTTAGAGATTTTGATTTACGGTTTTTTGAAAAGAATGAGGGTCAACTCGGAATTTTTGAACAAAAGCTCGGAATCGATAACATTTTATTTTGTTTCGATTCAGGCTACACGAAATTCTTTTTTACAGAAAGTGGTTATCACGTATTTTATGAATCATGTAAAACTAGGGAAAGAAGCGAGGAGGAAATTTTTGATAGAAAAATCTTTATCGATTCACTAAACAACTTTGGTATTCAAAACAGAAGTGAAATTTTCAAAGAATATCGATTGTCAGAAAAAATCAGAAGATTATCTTGTGACGAATTTTTGGTATCCGTTGAATGGATAAATTCTAGTGATAGCATATCAATCGAATTCCCAATCGAATTGTCAAATATTCGGGAATACCATCAGCTCAGCTTGGATAACAATGGAAAACAAAAAATATTCAGCAATATTCCAATATCAAACAAAATAATTTACAAAAACCTATATCCAAATATCGATCTAGTTTTTGAATTAAGTCATGATAAAAGAATTAAATACAGTTTAATCTGCCATCCAGGTTTCAATATTCATAATTTCAAATTGAATTTCTCAAAAAAGATGGAAATTGGAGATTCTGGAGAACTTCACTATGAAAATAGTTTTGTGTCGTATTCTGAATCAGCACCAATTTCATATTATCAAAATGATGAACTAAGAACAATTCCAACAAGAACAGTGACGGATGATGCAGGCTTAATCTCCTATGAATTTCTTGAGGAATTAGACTTTTCATCTAAAATTGTTATCGACCCATGGATCAACGTATTTAGTGATGAAAATTTGAACAGAGCTGTTCATGAGTGCCGAACAGACAATCAAAACAACACTTATGTAGTGTTGGGTACTCAAATTTTCGAAGGACACAGGCTCGTGAAAATAAACGAGAATGGTGATATTGATTGGATCATGAATTTACCGCAAGGATACTATCCAACTATTGATGTTGACGAATTTGGCAATATCTATCTTGCCAATGTATCAGGTCTAGTAGATTATTACCTTTCCAAAATTGATCCAGATGGACAAGAAATGTGGACAATTGAACCAGAAGGATTTCTAGAAATTTGGGGCGCAAAATTGAACTGTGACCAAAATTCACTTCACTTATACGGTACCGGAGTTTTTGAATCAAATGAACTGCTTGGCCCCAGATTCTCCACTTATAGTACCGAAAGTGGTGAATTTGTTGAGTCATCATACCTGAGTGCACTAACAGACTCCCTTTATTTAGCTCAAGCCGTCTTCAAACATGAGGAGATTAAGACATTGTCTGTTGCTCACTTAGATTATGTGGTATGCGCAACACAGACATCTCTATTCTCATTTCGTTCAAACCATAACGATTGCTTTACCGATTTAGACACCTTGGTCGTGAATCATGGGAGGTCCATGGCCTATGGTATGACGAATTTCAGGGGTATGTATTCAGGTGCTCCTCTTATAGAAAGTTTTAACAACGATTTTATCTTTTTTCATCGTGGCGATTCCTTAGAGAAGATAGACTTTAGTACAGGTGAGTCTATAATGACAATAGGTCTTCCAAGCGGGGCAGTTGATTACTATCAAGATTTATATCTTTATGTGTATGCCGGTATAGCAATAGATAATTGCGGATTTATTTATATTGGAGTTAACAATCAAGTACTAAAATTTGATACCAATCTGATATTAATAGAAACATATCAAATGGGATTTATTGTTCACGACATTGCCTTGTTAAACAATGGATTAATTGTAGTTTGTGGACGTTTTATTAATGATACTCAAATTGATGGAATTGTTGCTACAATAGACGCAAACAACTGTGGTAATCAGAAATTAGAATGCTGCCAGTTCTGCAACTTGTCGACTCAATTTGAATCAATTAGTCCTATTTGCAGTTTTTCAAACGATGGCTCAATAAACGTAATAGTGTCTGGAGGCTCTGGGAGTTACGAAATTAGTATGAATAACCTTGTGGGAAATGAATCTTTTTTCGATTCTTTATCTACTGGAACTTACACCTTCACTATTGTAGACTCAATAATGACTAATTGCGCTGTGTTCAACGTGATAGAACTTATATCGAGTGAACCCTGTCTAATTACATTCCCAAATGTTTTTTCACCTAACAATGATGGCATCAATGACAGTTTTTTTGCCCAACAAAAAATTGGAATTCAGAACTTTAAAATTGTCTTCTTAAATAGGTGGGGAAACGAAATTCATACATTCAATTCAATAGCTTTTGAATGGGATGGTACTCATATAAATGGAAATCAATTGAAGGAGGGTGTCTATTTTTACTATTTCGAAGGTCAATACACCAATAATGAGAATTTTTCGGGTCACGGCTTTGTTCATTTAGTAAGAGATTAGCCTCAACAAAAGAAGTCACGTCTGCGTTTGCAAAATTCTTCAATTTAAAAAAGCTGACATCATTAAAAAATGAATGGGTTAACGCGATAAAATCCAAAGAAAACCTATACTACATTATTGGAATAATCAAAATATTTTGTTTGTTATTTCAATCAATAAAGATACTTTTGTGCAATATAACGAACATTAATGGCGGGCAATCGAAAAAAGCAGGTTATTTTCCCTAGATATACAGAGCTCTTGGAACAGATGGGACAAAACATCAAATTGGCTCGAAAAAGAAGGAAAATCACCACCATTCAAATGGCTGAACGTGCTGATATATCGCGCTCTACTTTATATTTGATTGAGTTGGGCAGTCCAAAGGTGGCCATGGGTGCATACTTCAACGTTTTGCGCATACTTGGTTTGCAAAACGACTTTTTAAAATTAGCCGCAGACGACGAATTTGGGCGAAGATTGCAAGATATTGATTTGTTGAAATAAAAAAGCCTCTCTGTAAAATGCCCAAAATCATCGTTTCCGTGACCAACGACCTCGCCACCGACAACCGCGTGGATAAAGTGTGTCGCTTTTTGGTGAAGCAGGGTTTCGAGGTGATCTTGGTGGGCAGAAAGTTGAAAAACAGCATGGAGCTTAGTCCTCGTCCATACGCCACACACAGAATGCACTTGATTTTTACCAAAGGCGCGCTGTTTTATGCGGAATTCAATGTTCGTCTTTTCTTGTTTTTACTTTTCAAAAAGGCCACGCACCAACTTTCGAATGATTTGGATACCCTTTTGGCGAATTATTTAGCGGCAAAAATCCGCAGAAGAAAACTGGTTTATGATACACACGAATTATACACCGAAGTTCCAGAATTGGTCAACCGACCACGTGTGAAGAGAATTTGGGAGCGCATTGAAGGCTGGATTTTCCCGAAATTGAATAAAATCTACACGGTCAATGATTCGATAGCCGCATTTTACAGCGAAAAATATAAGAAAAATGTACGGGTGGTGCGCAATGTCTCTCCCATTTGGAAAGGCGAAAACATACCATCTCGAAAGGAAATGGGTCTGCCAGAAAACAAGAAAATCCTCATCGTTCAAGGCGCAGGAATCAACATCGACCGTGGCATTGAAGAATTGGTGGAAGCCATGACTCAAATCTATGAATCCGCTATTTTGCTCATTGTTGGCTCAGGCGATGTTATTGAAATCTTGAAAGAAAAAGTTGAAATTTTGAAATTAGAAAACCGCGTTTTGTTTTATGGCAAACGACCTTATCAGGAAATGATGGCTTTCACACACCATGCCGATTGGGGCATTTCAATTGATAAAGACACCAATATGAACTACCGGTTTTCATTGCCCAACAAAATTTTTGATTACATAAATGCCTCAACACCAATTATTTGCAGCGATTTAACTGAGATCCGGAAAATTGTTGCTACGCACGAAGTAGGAGTATTTATTCCCAGTCACGAACCTAAAATTTTAGCAGACTTTATCAATGATTTGCTCGACCAGCCCGAACAACATGCTACCTTTGTGGCCAATTGCAAAAAAGCTGCACCGGTGCTTTGTTGGGAAAATGAAGAAAAGGTGCTGCGCGAGATTTATAATTTGAATGACTGAACCAAGCATCCACATCGTTTCCCTAGACGTGCCCTATCCTGCGAATTATGGCGCCATGATTGACATTTATCATCGTTGCAAAGCCTTGACTGAAATTGGCGTGCGCGTGATTTTGCATTGCTTTGATTATGGTCGAGGTCAACACCGCGAATTGCTCGAAGTGGCCGCTGAAGTTCATTATTATTCGAGAAGCCAGAATCCCTTGCAAGTTCTTTTGCCAACGCCGTTTATTGTGCGCTCGAGAATGAATCCCGCATTATTGAAACGCCTGGGTCAGGATAAACACCCCATTCTTTTCGAAGGCATTCACACCTGCGGATTTGTGGGCCACCCGAAATTGAAAGACAGAAAAATCTTAGTCCGCGCACACAACATTGAGCACGATTATTATCAGGGATTGGCTGCCATTGAACCGAAATTCTTCAAGCGTTGGTTCTTCAAATCGGAAGCCAAGAAATTGGAGAAATTCGAAAATTGGTGTTTTCAGCAAGTCGATGAGATTTTAGACGTTTCCCATGCCGACGATGCTTATTTTCAGAAAAAATACAAAAAGGGCATTTATATCCCCGTGTTCAATCCTTTGAATTGGGGAAAAGGCGAACGCGGCAGAGGAAATTATGCTTTGTTGCATGGCAATTTATCCGTTATTGAAAACATCAAAGGCATCGAGTTTGTGTTGGATGAAGTTTGGCACAAAGACCTTGGATTATCGCTGATTATTGCCGGAAAAGATCCATCGCCAGGGTTCAGAAAATATGTAGAGCAACATCCAGCCAAACCGCAGCTCATGGAAAATCCGGATGATGAGGCGCTCAATCAACTCATCAGAGAGGCACGCATCAATTTGTTGCCCACATTTCAAGCCACAGGACTGAAGCACAAGCTTTTGAACGCACTTTCCAACGGCGGATTTTGTTTGGCTACCCCAGAAATGGTGCATGGCACAGACCTGGAAATTTTATGCTCAATTGGACACAATGCCCAAGAATGGCGAGATTTAATCCATACGCTCAAAGACCTGGAAATCACAAACGAACATATAGAAGCTCGTGTAACCAAACTGCGTGAGATTTTTGATAATCAAAAGAATGCGGAGAGAATAATTTCACTATGTAAGTAGGTCCAAATTAAAGAACGATTTATTATCAGTTATGATTTTTCTTTGTACCAAACATCACTCCCCTTTCCCACAAAAATCACTACTTTTGCAGCCACAAAATCAGTGATATTATGACAACAGAAACTCAAAATACAACAGATATCCAAGCAATTTTGGAGCAATTGGGTGTTGAGACGCAAAACTACGGAGCATCAACAGGCGCTCAATGGATGAAAACAAGCGGTGCTCAAATCGATTCAATTTCGCCCGTTGATGCACAATTGATTGGTTCGGTGGCTTCTGCTACTGCGACTGATTATGACGCGTTAATTAAAAAAGCGGAAGAAGCATTCTTGACATGGCGCTTGGTTCCTGCTCCAAAAAGAGGTGAAGTCGTGCGTCAGTTGGGCGAAAAATTACGTCAACACAAAGATGCTCTAGGTGCTTTGGTTTCATACGAAATGGGAAAATCTTTACAAGAAGGTTTGGGCGAAGTACAGGAAATGATTGACATCTGCGATTTTGCCGTTGGACTTTCACGTCAGTTGCATGGATTAACAATGCACTCTGAGCGTTTTGGTCACAGAATGTATGAGCAATACCACCCACTTGGCATTGTGGGCATCATTTCAGCGTTCAATTTCCCAGTTGCTGTTTGGTGCTGGAATACGGCTTTGGCGTGGATTTGTGGCGATGCTTGCGTTTGGAAGCCATCTGAAAAAACACCATTGACTGCTATTGCTTGTCAAAAAATTGCCGCTGAAGTTTTTGCAGCCAACAACGTTCCTGAAGGCGTATCTTGCTTGGTGATTGGCGATGCTACTATCGGTAAATTGATGGCAGAAGATAAAAGAGTTCCTTTGGTTTCTGCAACGGGTTCAACAAGAATGGGGAAATCTGTTGGTAGAGCTGTTGGCGAACGTTTAGGAAAATCATTGTTGGAATTGGGTGGTAACAACGCTGTTATCATTGCACCAGATGCCGATTTGAAAATCGTTGTTCCAGGTGTTGTGTTTGG
>DIUF01000072.1 GCA_002422285.1 Flavobacteriales bacterium UBA6165
ATTTTATTGGCTTTTAGTATGTCTAATTCTGCTACTGCATTGGAAAGTTCAAACACGTTGTAATCCTTGCTAATCCCAATGTTTTCTTCGATATGAACGTCATTGATACGCGTGCCTTTCTCCAGCAAAATGGCCAATTTCTCGAGTTCATTGATGATTTTACCTAAATCGTTGCCCAAAAATTCAGCTATCAAATTGGCGGCTTTATCGGTGATGTCGTAGCCTGCTTCTTTCACATAATTCATAATCCAAGCCGTGAGCTGATAATCCTTTACTTTGTCGCTCAAAAACACAATGCCCTTTTTTCCAATGGCTTTGAATGCTTTCGAACGCGCATCCATTTTCTTGTGCTTATGACAAATCACAAAAACCGTAGAGGGCTGTGGATTCTCAAAATACTCTTCAAACTCGTCCCATTTTTTCACATCTTGGGCCTCGCGAATCACAACCACCGAACGCTCCGACATCATCGGGAATTGTTTGGCCAAACCCACAACTTCATTGGGAACACAATCTTTTCCATACACGATGGTTTGGTTGAAATCGCGCTCATGTTCTTCTAAGGCGTGCTCTACAATGGCATCACTCACCATATCAATGAAATACGGCTCTTCTCCATGCAACAAATACACGGGTTGAAACTGTTTTTTCTTGATTGATGCGATGAGCGCTTTGTGGTCCATGGTGCAAATGTAGAGAATTTAGCACCCCAATCGCTCTATGATTTCAGGAAAATATGGATATTTTTCGAGCAGTTCGGCTTTGTCCATGAGTTTAAAATCTCGGAAATCAAATCCCGGAGCAACAACACAACTTACCAAGGCATACGAATTAGGTTCATCCACCGTTGAACCAAAGATTTTTCCTGCTGGCACCAATTGTTGTGGGCGTGCATGAGTTCCATTTTTTCCCAAAGGCAGAATGTGATGACCCGTTTCGTCCAATACATGCACCGACAAATCACTTCCTTCATGGTGGAACCACAATTCATCGCTCGCAATGACATGCAAACGAGAAATATCTGACGAAGTAAGCAAGAAATAAATAGCCGTCATCAAATTGCGTTCGCCGTTTTTGGTATTGATACTGTCATTAGATCGATACGTTTCAGCAAAATAACCGCCTTCTGGATGAGGCTGAAGATTGAGTTGGGTTATGAGTTGTTGGATTCGGTGTTGCATATAGAATTGAAGTAATCAAATTTATACTACTGATTAACAATTGATTTTACCTCAAATCCCTCGGTCATTTCAAACCGAAACTCTCCTTCTTGAACAGATTTCGAGATAATGAGTTGCTGAATATGAGTTTCGGATAAATCTGTTCCATCCAAGTTTAATGGTAGTCTAAAACTACAACCCTCAGTATAGCGTGTACAACCATAAGCCGAATTGCCTTTGATTACATGACCTGTTTTGCACTTCGGACACAAGGTATTGCCCATGTCGCGGATGGCTTTTTCCAGTTTGTAGGCTTTGGGCGAAAGGATTTCGTTGGTCAAATCCATCACCATTTCTTTCAATTCATCTTTGAAGTGCTCATAGTCATATTGCTGTTTTTCAATGAGTCGCAACTTCTTTTCCCATTCCCCTGTGAGTTCGGGTGATTTCAACAATTCATTGGAAATCGTATCAATTAGATGGATGCCTTTTTCTGTGGGAATGATGTTCTTTTTCTTGCGTTCGATGTATTTCCTTCTGAACAAAGTCTCAATGATATTGGCACGTGTTGATGGTCGTCCGATGCCGTTGTCTTTCAACAATTCGCGCAGTTCCTCGTCATCCACTTGTTTGCCTGCCGTTTCCATGGCGCGTAGCAAGGTGGCTTCGGTATATGGTTTTGGCGGAGAAGTCTTTTTGGTTTCCAGTTTGGGTTCGTGCGGACCAGACTCCCCTGCTTCAAAAATCGGCATCAGGTTTTCTTCATCATCAGAATTGACTTCGGTTTCATCTTCAGATTGGGTAACTTTCTGACTTTTTTCAAACTCATAGACCACACGCCAACCCGGTTCTAAAATCTGTTTCCCCGTGGCTTTGAACTCAATTTTGTTTTCTTCGTCTGTTTTCACTTGACCCATAACCACGGTATTCGCCACTTTACAATCGGGATGAAAAGCAGCCAAAAACCGGTTGAAGACCATCATGTAGATGCGCTTTTCGTCTTGTGAAATGTTGTTTGGCATCACCCCAGTAGGAATAATGGCGTGGTGATCCGTAACTTTCTTGTTGTCAAATATTTGCTTCGACTTCTTGATAGGTTTTTTCAATAATTCATCAACCAAGGTTGGATTTATTGGAGCCAATTTCTTGAATATATCGCCAATTTTTGGATACAAATCATCGCTCAAATAGGTCGTATCTACACGAGGATAGGTCACAACTTTTTTCTCATATAGACTTTGAATGAGCTTTAAAGTGTCGTCCGCTGAATAAGACAATTTTTTATTCGCTTCCACCTGCAAAGAAGTCAAATCGAAAAGTCGCGGTGCAGATTCTTTACCATCTTTGATGTCGAATGACACGATTTCAAAAGGCTTATCCGTGATTTGCGCAATGGCTTCGTGGGCCTTTTCAATTTGTTTGATTTTGCCCAATTCAGAGGAAAATTCAACTTCACGATACACCGTTTTCACCTCCCAAAAATCCTCGGGCACAAATTGTTCAATTTCTTTGTGGCGCTTCACAATCATCGCTAAAGTTGGGGTTTGCACACGTCCGACCGACAAAACGCCATCGTTGTTTCCGTATTTTATGGTGAAAAGTCGCGTGGCATTCATCCCCAAAAGCCAATCTCCTACGGCTCGAGAAATTCCAGCTTGATAGAGCGGCACGTAGTCTTTTCCATCGCGGAGTTTCTTAAAGCCTTCGCGAATGGCCTCCTCTGTAAGCGATGAAATCCACAGGCGTTTTACGGGAACTTTACATTTCACATAATGCAAAACCCAGCGTTGAATGAGTTCTCCTTCTTGTCCAGCATCCCCGCAATTGATAACATATTCGCATGTAGAAACTAATCTCTCAATAATGGCCAGTTGCTTTTTAACACCTGAATCCTCAATCGGTTTAATACCAAAATGCGAGGGAATGATGGGTAAATCGTAAATGTTCCAAGACTTCCAAGATGCTTTATAATCGTGCGGTTCTTTCAAGGTACACAAATGCCCGAAAGTCCAAGTAACCTGATAGCCATTGCCTTCATAGTAGCCATCTTTGCGGTGCGTGGCTTTCAATATTTCAGCCAAATCTTTGGCAACACTCGGTTTTTCGGCAATACAAACAATCATCTAAGACTTTCTAACGAATTTCACTACGACGAAATCAAATTCATTGCGCTCATCTTTTTGTTGGCGCATGATGATTTCTTTCTCCCATTTCTCAGTGTCAAAGTTAGGGAAAAACGTGTCACCATCGGGTTGGGCATGCACATGAGTTATATACATTTCATCCACAATGTCTTGTTCAAGCGCTTGTCGGTAAATTTCTCCTCCACCTATGATAAAAAGTTCGCGTTCATCCTCCTGAAAAGCAGCAATCCAAGACTGAAAATCGGGAAAAATCACAGCTCCTAGGGCATCATAATTCGCATTTCTTGTCATGATACAATTCACACGATTGGGCAGCGGACGAAATTTTTCTGGAATGGATTCATAATTCTTGCGACCCGTCAAAATAACATGACCAGTGGTCAATTCCTTGAAAAACTTCATGTCATCGCGCAGGTGCCATATCAATTGGTTGTCTTTGCCAATAACACCGTTTTCTGCAACGGCCACGACTAGGGATATTTTTTTGGATTTCAAAATTCTTTGATTTGTAAATGTTAAAACTTATCCGTGTTATCTCTGAATTCAGTCAAAAAATCAGTTTTCACACAGTTTTCATAGCCTGATTTCAAAAGTCCATCGACAAGTTTAAAATCACCTGTCCATAACAATGCGTTTGTTTGAAGGCTCAGTGCAACAAATGGTGCATCGAATTGGTCAACATTTTTGACAAGTTCGATTGCCTTTTCCCAATTAATTTCTGATATGTATTCTAAATCAATAAAATCTATGTTTTTGAACAGAGAATGCATCAAAAAATCAAGTTGCTGTTCATTGTAATTTGAAATCTTAAGCAGTTTGCTTCGATGTCGTCCTAACTCTTCAAAAACAAAATTTGGCGACATAAAATCAAAAACACCAGATGAATTTAAAATTAAATCCGAAATTTTTCCCGAGGGAGACAACAAGGCACTGAATAGAATATTGGTGTCAACAACAATTTTCATTTCAAAAATTTGTCCTTGTTTTTCTTCCACCAATCTGATTTAATGTCTTTAGATAAGGCATCAATTTCATCCTGACTTGCTTTACTTTCTTTTGTGATTTCACTGAAGTTGAGGAAATCTAAAAGTCGCTGCAAGATCGTGATGTCTGTTGAAGTAGACAATCGAATCAAAATTTCATTATTTAGTCTTTCAATACGCATGAGCAAATTTACTATTTATTTGTTGAAATTTCTATAAATAATTTGAAGCCTTCAGGTGCCTTTAGAATCTGTTATTTGATAGCATCAATACCTTAAATTCAACGTCTTTGCCAATAACACCGTTTTCTGCAACGNNGTAAGCGCCACTGGCGACAAATTGCCATTAAGCTGAATATTTGGGTTATTCTGCAATTGAACGTAGTAATCCCGAAAATCTTGACTTCTGAATGGAAAAACGAGACCAAATTGAAAAACATTATTGGTTTTGGTTTTGAGTTCAAATCCGCCACCCAAAGAAAAGCCATAATCGATTCGGTCAAATTGTGCGGCGCCTCTAATCACAATCACGCCCGTATACCCTCCCATGCCAAGGACATAAGGCGTGAATTTATTATCCGGAAACGGTTTTGCTATAATACCACCATTAATTCCTAATCCGTATAAATTGTATCCAATTCCGACAAAAGGTCCCGCATATTTGAAAAGCATATATTCGCCCTTTAGCCCAAATCCGCCAAAATCCATCCCCAAACCGAATCCTCCATAGAATGGTTTTTCATTGTTCTGATTCTCCTGCGAATATCCAAATTGAAAAACAAAAATAAAACATAATAGCATCAACTTTTTCATGATATTTTTTTAAAAAATTTAATATAATCAAACTGCTACCTCTCCTTTGATGTGAGGATGCGGATCATAATTCACCAATTCAAAATCTTCGTATTTGAATCCAAAAATATCCTTCACTTCTGGATTGATACGCATTTGTGGCAAAGGACGAAAATCACGCGAAAGTTGCAAATTCACCTGCTCCAAGTGATTGGAATAAATATGAGCATCACCAAAAGTGTGGATGAATTCGCCTGGTTCCAAATCGCAAACTTGGGCAATCATCATCGTCAATAAGGCGTATGAAGCAATATTAAAAGGAACGCCAAGAAAAATATCCGCGCTTCTTTGATACAATTGACAACTCAATTTTCCATTGGCTACATAAAACTGAAACATCGTGTGGCATGGAGGAAGCGCCATATCATCTACATTAGCCACATTCCAAGCGCTTATCAATAATCTTCTGCTATCTGGATTGCGCTTGATTTGTTCGATGAGCTTAGACATTTGGTCAATTTTCCCACCATCTGGAGTCGGCCAAGAACGCCATTGGTAACCATATACAGGACCTAAATCGCCATTTTCATCAGCCCAATCATCCCAAATACTCACACCGTTGTCTTTCAGGTATTTGATGTTCGTATCGCCTTGCAAAAACCACAGCAACTCGTGAATTATAGAACGTAAATGCAACTTTTTTGTGGTCACAACAGGAAAGCCTTCGGCCAAATCAAAGCGCATTTGGTAGCCAAAAACAGAAATTGTGCCCGTTCCTGTTCTATCCTCTTTTTTAGTGCCATTTTCGAGCACATGCTTCATCAAATCGTGGTATTGCTTCATGGTTTTGGAAAACTTGAAATTTCAACTTACGAAATTACAACAATAAGCTACGCGCCCAAGTGATGCTGTTTACATATTCCCTCATTTGTGAAAAACTTTTATACTTTTGGCTCTCTATTTTCTAGCACGATATTTGTCAATTGCCTTATTCATCATGATACAAATCAAAACTATGAACAAATCCATTTTATCCGCGATTTTATTCTTCGCGATTACCATTCCTGGCATCAGTTTTTCTCAAATCAACAAAGAAATCCGTCACGATATGCGACCAGCAGAAGTGTTGCAATACATTGATGGATACTATGTTGATCAACCCGACATGGATGCTTTGGCCACGGAAGCCATCATCGCTATTTTGGAAAAGCTCGATCCACACTCAACTTACATTTCTAGAGAGGATGTAGCCGAAGCCAATCAGCAAATTCAAGGCAGTTTCGTGGGTGTTGGCATTCGTTTTCAAATTGTAAAAGATACCATCTTGGTTATCAACACCATAGAAGGTGGTCCATCTGAAAAAGTGGGCATCATGGCAGGCGACCAAATCGTGGCAGTTGAAGGAGAAACAATTGCGGGCATTGGCATCAAAAATTCGGATGTTCGAAGTCGCCTATTGGGTGATAAAGGATCAAAAGTGCAACTGACCATCAAACGAAAAAACACAGAAGAATTAATGACCTTCACAGTGGTTCGGGACAAGATAATTGAGCATTCGGTTGTATCATATTACATGATCGACAAGAAAATCGGATACATAAAGTTAATACGTTTTTCGAAAAACTCTTTGGATGAAATCAAGGAAGCTATTACCAAGTTAAAAGAACAAGGCATGGAAGATTTGATAGTTGATTTACAAGACAACGGTGGAGGCTTGCTCGATATTTGTGCGTTTATTGCGGACGAGTTTCTTGACGACAACAAATTGATTGTTTATTCTGAAGGTAGAAAACGTCCGAGAAAAGAATATCGAGCCGAGAAAAAAGGTTCGTTTGAAAAAGGTCGCTTGGTTATTTTAGTAAATGAAAATTCAGCCTCTGCCAGTGAAATTCTTTCGGGCTCCATTCAAGATTGGGACAGAGGGTTAATCGTTGGGCGTCGTACTTTTGGAAAAGGTCTTGTTCAACAACCTATAGCCCTGTCTGATGGCTCTGAAATGAGGTTAACAATCGCCCGTTACTTTACCCCATCTGGCAGATTTATTCAAAAACCATATGAAGAAGGTAATGGTGATGCTTATAGACAAGAAAAGTTGAATCGTTATCTAAGCGGAGAGGTTTATTCTAAAGACAGTATTGATTTTCCAGATTCATTGAAGTATCAAACACTTATCAAAAAACGAACTGTTTATGGTGGAGGAGGAGTAATGCCTGACGTTTTTGTTCCGATTGATACAACAGGAATCAATGAATTATTCCGAGTTTTGGTACGCAATGGATTATTCAACAATTTCGCTGTAGACATGGTCACCAATAATAGGAATTATTACAAGGCCACATTTATGTCATTCACTTTTTTCGATGAAAAATTTTACGAGCATTTCAAAGAAAAAATGGAACAAGAATTTCTAATATATCTCAAAAAAGAAAATCCTGACTTGGAATTTACTGACGAGGAGTATGCCTATTGCCGTGACTTAATTGCTTACCGATTAAAAGCCGCCTTTGCTTCCAATTTGTTTGGTTTGTCGGAATCTTATCGGGTTTCAAATGAATACAACGCACCTTTGAAACGCGCCACTCAAATTTTACAAACCAAGGAATACAGTAAGTTTAACTTATCAAAACACTAATTGAATATAATATTTCGAGTTGAATATCTCCTTATTTCAAACAAAACAGTTTATTTTGCAATCAGAAAAATCAAATCTATTTTCATGAAAAAATTAGCATATGTATTCTTAATTGCTGCTGTAAGCGCATGTCAATCGGAAAGTAATTCAGGGGAAGTATCCAGTAGATTAGCACAAGACGGAACCAATGACTTTGTTGAAGAAGAAATAAAAAGCACAACTCTATCATTCAATAAGATGGAACATGACTTCGGAATTGTTAGAGTGGGTGAAGATTACACATTCAAATTTATAGTTACGAATACAGGTAAAAATCCATTAATAATTGAAGACGCAAAAGCTTCATGTGGTTGCACTGTTCCAGAAAAACCCGAGCAACCTATTGCTCCAGGCAAATCAGACGAAATTGTGGTAACATTCTCTCCGAAACCAGGTCAGGGACAAACAAGCAAAACTGTCACAATCACTGCCAATACTGTACCCAGAATAACGACTCTTACCATTAAGGCTAATGTGCTAGAGAAGATGGGTGATGAGAACAGCAAACCTGTATCAATCGAAATGATGTGATTTTTAGTAAAGAATAAAAGAAACTATTGGGTTAAATCCAACAAATAGTTACTTTTGCGCCCCGAATGCCCACGTGGTGAAATTGGTAGACATGCCATCTTGAGGGGGTGGTGCCATTAGGTGTGCTGGTTCGAATCCAGTCGTGGGCACAAGACAAAAACCGCAACTCCAAAGAGTTGCGGTTTTTTTGTTAGAGACATTTCACGAACCCCAAGTTCGATGAAATGGTGAAAAACAAAAAAACCAGCGCCGCGCAGCAAGCGAGGTTTTTGGCTTGTAAGAGATTAAACATTTTTGGTTCATGAAATAATCCAGTCGTGGGCACAAGACAAGAAACTCCATCTGAAAGCTGGTGGTTTTATTCTATTCGAAGTTCTGGAAAAAAAAGACCGAACAACATAAGCTACTCGGTCGTAAAAAAAGATGAGATTAATATGATTAATCTAAATCAAAAGTCTGCCTAACTTGTTCGTAATCGTTCAAGTTTACATTAGGATTTTGAGCCATTCCAGCCGCCGAAATAGCAACTATTTTAAATTGTTGTGTGCCTGGATTTGGAGTTATTCCATCATCATCATAAAAAACAAACTCAACTCCTCCGATAAACGTGGAAAACAAATAGTGTGAAGTCCAAGAATTAGTTCCGTTTGACATTGTTAGAGGTAGCGCAACCCAATCGGCATTGTCTTTCAGGTAACACATTACAACTCCATTATCATGAACCTCTTTTGTGACAAAATCCACAATAACCATTGCAGAAAAACCATCACCGCCACCAGTCCAATTACTAACTGTAAAAACATTACTTTCCACTAACGAATGTGGCTTTTTCTTACACGAAAAAAGCGCTACTGTTGACAACAATAACGCGCTAAAGATTAACTTTCTCATAAATTCTCAATTTTTTAATTTTGAGCTAATTTAGAGAAAATTTGATTTCTGTTGATATAAACAACAACAATTATTGCCGTAATAAATGTGGCAATAATTATTTTTTGATTTTTGTTGATCCAGTCAATGACTCGGCACAATTGCCTAGGGCTTCAGCCCTAGGCAATTGAGTTTATTCAAACACCGATTACAATATCACATCTCGATTTCCGTTTCTTTGTCTAATTTTGCACCATGTCAATTTTCAAAACAGTACTATACCTAACAGGTTTTGTCCTCCTTGCATCACTGCCCTTTTCGTGCAAAAAAAATCAAGTGCTCACAGGGACTAAATTCGAATTCTCTCGAGATACGATAGTTTTCGATACCGTGTTTACAACTATTGGTTCTACCACTAGAAACTTTAGGGTTTACAACAACGAAAACTTCATCTTAAAATTTGATGAAATACGCCTGATGGGTGGAGAAAGTTCGCCATTCAGATTCAATTTTGATGGCGCGCCTGGCATTCTTCACGAAAATATAGAAATATACCCAAAAGACAGCCTCTTTGGCTTTGTGGATGTGACCCTTAGTGTCAATGGAACAAATTTACCTATGGTTGTCACGGACTCCATTCGATTTCGCTCTGGAAACACTGAAAAATATATTATTCTAGCCGTTTGGGGACAAGATGTGTATTATCATTATCGTGATGTTAGTGAGGGTGTATGGGAGAACGACAAACCTCACTTAGTCTATGATTACACAGCTGTTGATGAAAACAAAACTTTGACCATTCAACCAGGAACAATCGTATATTTCCATAAAAATGCGCGTTTCATTGTCTTTAAAGGAAGTTTAAATATTCAAGGCGAGCTAGACAATGAAGTTCAATTTAGAGGCGACAGACTAGAATCCTTTTATGAAAACATACACGGACAATGGTATGGTCTCCGATTTATAGAGGCCAAACAATCCAATATTGATTATTTAATCTTGAAGAATTCTGTAATGGGCCTTCAAGTAGATTCAACGGGTACTAGTGCGCCAGATTATACGGTTACAGCCAGAAACTCTCAATTTTATAACATCAGTCTTTTCGGTATTTTCCCCGTGGCTGGTGCTCGATTAAAATTAGAAAACTGTGTCATAAACAATTGTGGTGTGGCATCCGCATTTCTTTATGCTGGAGGTGCTTACAACTTCACGAATTGTACTTTTGCCAATATTGGTTCGCAAGTAAGAAGCACTCCGCTGTTTGCGATAAGAAACCATTTCACAACCGACGGCATAACGTACATTCGACCCATTGACGAGGCGAATTTCTACAACTGTGTGATTTGGGGCTCGCAAAATGATGAATTTAGTTTAGATTTATTGGGCACGGTCAACTTCCTTTTCGACCACTGTCTCATCCGGAATACAGCCATACAATCAGGTTCTTCTTTCTTCAATTGCATTTGGAACCAAAATCCGAATTTTGAAAATGCTCCAACCAATAATCTCAATTTTGTTTTGCCCTCTGCCCTCAACAACAATGGAAATTCCGGTACAGCAACAAGTGCCGATATCAAAGGAACTCCCCGCACTGGTCCTGACATTGGCGCCTACGAAGTTCAATAATGGCTTCATATTTGAATTGGAAGTCGCATGATTCGCTTGTTTCTATTGCTCGCATTGGTGCTTCATACGCATAAAGGTATTTCCCAAAATGGCTTTGGTTTTCAAACCCAATTAACCCTACAATTGGGCGCTCCCATAAACGCCATTGGCATGCAGACCAATTTCTTCTATTCCCACAAGCATTTTCAATTGGGAACAGGATGGCAAGCCAAGTTTTACTTCACTGGATTGGGGCCAAAAGGCATGTTTATCGAAAATCGTTTTCACCTTTCAGGAAATGTGGCTTGGGGCAAAACCCGTCAAATCAATCGGCAATTCATGAATCCACTGTTTCAATTCACAGACAAAAGAAACAGTCTAGGCTATGCCTATTATTGGTTTTTGGACACACGCGAAACATCACAACGCTCAGGAGCATGGCTTCTTCAAATTGATCGGGCATATGTCTATTTTGAAAACGATTTATTTGCAGGACAAGGCAGAGACAGATTCCGAACAGGCACTTTGCAATTACTTTACATGGACTCCATACAACAAATAGCCCTCAACATGCGGATGTGGACAGGGGAAACACGAGGTGCAAAAGTCATAGAAAACAGCACTTATCCATCTTCTCGGGGCTATAAAGATTTGAGTAATAGCCTATATGGCAAAAACAGCAGTGGTATTTTATCAGTGAGTTATACCCGAAGTTTTGAGTTTTTGCCCTTATCATTTGAATTGGGCATTGATGATGAACGCATCCGCCATTTCTTCCAAAATAAACTCATCCATGACTTTCCTTATCTCCTAAAAACCAACCCCATGCGCAACAGACATTTGCCTATGTTGGATGAACATGGGCTACCTTATGCAGATTCTAAAACGCAAGAAATTAGAAAATCCAGACTCGTTTTTCTAGGACAAGTCGGAGGATAATACTATTTTATAAATTCTGCCATTCTGTCACCCTCATATTTTTTTTGTAATTTTGCGGCCTATTTTGAATTACTAATGATTGAAGAAACAACAAACAAAGTCATTTTG
This sequence comes from Flavobacteriales bacterium UBA6165, assembly GCA_002422285.1. Classification (GTDB taxonomy): domain Bacteria; phylum Bacteroidota; class Bacteroidia; order Flavobacteriales_D; family Crocinitomicaceae; genus UBA6165. The sequence continues at coordinate 11,803 of DIUF01000072.1, forward strand.
GAAGAAAGACAAGGTGAGGCCCTAGAAATGGACACTCCTGTTGAATCCAATGGCAAAAAATTATATTTAGAAAGCTACGGTTGCCAGATGAATTTTTCAGACAGCGAAATTGTAGCCTCAATATTAACCAAACAAGGCTACACAACAACCCGAAACGAAGCTGAGGCAGATTTGATTTTACTCAATACCTGCTCGATTCGTGAAAATGCTGAACAACGTGTGCGTAACCGTTTGACAGAATTCAAGCACCGCAAAGAGAAAAACCCAGGATTGGTTGTAGGTATTTTGGGCTGTATGGCTGAGCGCTTGAAAAATCAATTGCTCGAACAAGAAAAATTGGTGGATTTAGTCGCAGGACCTGATGCCTATCGCGATTTACCCAACCTCATCGGCGAAGTAGAAGGTGGTCAAAAAGCGGTCAACGTTTTATTGTCTCGCGAGGAAACCTATGCCGATATCAGCCCGGTGCGCTTAGATAAAAACGGTATTACCGCCTTTATTAGCATCATGCGTGGCTGCGACAATATGTGTTCGTTCTGCGTTGTTCCATTTACCCGCGGAAGAGAACGAAGCCGCGACCCAAAAAGCATCGTGAAAGAAGCCCAAGATTTATTCGATTTGGGCTATAGAGAAGTAACGCTTTTGGGTCAAAACGTGGATTCATATCGTTGGAACATTAGTAAAAAAGGTGAAATTGAAAATCCAGAAGAGCCTACAGTGAACTTTGCTCAATTGCTAGAATTGGTGGCTTTGGTGAATCCTTTGTTGCGCATTCGGTTCTCCACTTCTCATCCAAAAGACATGACCGACGATGTGCTGATGACCATGGCGAAATACCACAACATCTGCGAATACATCCATTTGCCTGTGCAATCGGGAAGCACGAGTGTATTGGAACGAATGAACCGCGGTTATTCACGTGAATGGTACATCGACCGCATAGATGCCATACGCAAATACATGCCGAATTGTGCGATTTCTACAGACGTAATCTCAGGATTTTGTGGAGAAACAGATGCCGATCACCAAGATACTTTGAGCTTAATGGATTATGTGCAGTATGAATATGCTTACATGTTTAAATATTCAGAACGTCCCAAAACATTAGCAGAACGCAAATATGAAGACGATGTGCCAGAGGCCATAAAATCAACTCGATTGACTGAAATCATCGATAAGCAACAAGCACATTCTTTGTTCAGAAATCAAGCTGCTGTTGGTCGTACATATGAAGTTTTGGTTGAAGGTACATCCAAGCGTTCGGAAGAACATTTGTATGGCAGAAACTCGCAAAACGCAGTCATAATTTTCCCGAAAGGCAAACTCCAAAAAGGAGATTATGTTCATGTTAAAGTTTATGAATGTACGGCTGCCACACTTTTGGGAGAAGTAGTTGAAAATAGGTAAGCTATGGAGCTGAATCAAGTCAAACAGCGCTTTGGAATTATCGGGAATAATCCAACGCTAAATCGAGCCTTGGAAGTGGCTGTGCAAGTGGCACCCACCGATATTTCTGTTTTGGTTACAGGTGAAAGTGGTACAGGAAAAGAAATTATCCCACAAATCATTCATCATTTGAGCGCTAGAAAACACGGCGAATATATTGCTGTGAATTGTGGCGCTATTCCAGAAGGAACGATTGATTCTGAGTTGTTTGGACACGAAAAAGGGTCGTTCACAGGCGCAAATAGTGAACGAAAAGGATATTTTGAAGTAGCCAATAACGGAACAATTTTCCTAGACGAAGTGGTCGAATTGCCCATGCAGACTCAGGTGCGCTTGTTGCGTGTTCTTGAAACAGGGGAATTCATGCGTGTTGGGGCCTCTAAACCTCAGAAAACCAATGTGCGCGTTGTAGCTGCGACCAATGAAAACCTCATGCAAGCTGTAAAAAAAGGTAAATTTCGAGAAGACTTATTGTATCGTTTGAGCACAGTGCCTATTCATCTTCCACCACTGAGAGAACGTTCTGAAGACATTCATTTATTGTTCAGAAAGTTTGCCAACGATTTTGGGGAAAAATACCGCATGCCAGCCATACGTTTGGGTAATGACGCTGTTCAATTATTGAGCATGAATGCATGGCCTGGAAACATACGTCAATTGAAAAATGTCGTAGAACAAATCTCGGTCATCGAACACAATCGAGAGATTGGTGCACAAACCTTGGAAATGTATTTGCCCAAAAAAACGGAAGCGCTGCCATTCTTGGGCGGACCTACAGACGATATTATTTCAGAAAGAGAATTGATGTATAAAGTCCTATTCGACATGAAACGGGATTTGACAGAGCTCAAAAAATTAGTCTTGGATTTGGCCACACATCCAAGCGGGTCGCAGTTAAATGCTGAACAGGCCGAAATACTCAATAGGATGATGCGCGATGTTGCTGCGCCAAACGAGAGTAGATTGCTTGAATCGAGAATACCCTCATCAAACCCTGTTGTTAGCCCTATAAATTTCAACGATGATCATTTTGAAGAAGTAGAAGACTTTATTGAGCCAGAAGAGTCACTTTCTCTGGAAGACAGAGAAAAGGAACTCATAATCAAAGCCTTAGAAAAGCATCGTGGAAAAAGAAAATATGCAGCATTGGAACTCGGAATATCGGAGCGCACACTATACCGAAAAATCAAGGAATATGAATTGGGTTAGCAATTTTCATAATCCTTCTTATCTTTAGGCCATAATCAATGAAAAACATTTTTCAAATAGCAACTCTGATAACTTTAATTGCAACATTGAGTGCTTGTTTCCCAACGAGTATTGGGTTCAAAGATGCTTCTATGGATCCTGATTTAAAATTCTTCGCTATTGAAAATTTTGAACAAATTGCTGCAAACACCCCTATGAATTACCCCGTTCAATTTACAGAGTTTTTGAAAGATGGTATTGTTAGCAACACCAAACTCAAATTAGTCCCAGTTGACAATACAAACGCTCATCTGGTATTTAGTGGCGATATCAATCGCTTCGACCTGATGCCTGTTTCCATTCAAACGGATAATCAAGCTGCTCAAACCAGATTAACCGTAGGCATGAAAGTTACCATAGATAACTTATTAAAACCAGAGAAATCAATGAATTTTAATATAGTTCGCTTTGTAGATTTCAATAGCGACAGCGACTATAATGCACTAGAAAATCAGCTCTTGGAAAACATCAACCAACAATTGTTGCAAGACATATTAAATCAACTTCAATCGGATTGGTAATGAATACAGCAGAAATTGGAGCAGCAATAAAAAACCCACACCATTTGGGACGCGAACATGTAGCAGATTTACATGCCTTGTGTGAAAAGCACAAGTTTTCGGGTGTGTTGCACTTGCTCTATTTAAAAGCTCTTAGCAATTGTAAATCGGTTGATTTCGATGAGAAACTCAAAGCCTTTGCGATCAAAATACCCGACCGACAAGTGCTTTTTGAATTGATACATGATGATAAGGCTTTGTCCAATATTCCAACTGAAGTAGAATCAATACCTGAAATTGAGAATGCTGTTGAAATCATTTCTAGCCCAGCTACAGATATAATAGATTCAATCGAGGATCCAGATAAAGCTACTGAATATTCCGTTGAAACAATGTCGTCAATGGACAATTCGATTCAATATGAACCTGGTCAAATTGAGGAAAACGATCGAGTTCAAGAAATTGAAGAAAATTTTATATTGCCTGAAGTCATTGAAGCATCGAGCAAAGAGCGGGCTCGTAAAAGCACCGAAGAATTTATAGATAATAATATTGTGTTTGAAGGGTTTTCAGATAATACAGTTCAGGAAACGGAAATTGAAACCCAAGAAATAGATTCCATCGAATACGTTTCAAAGTCTATTCAAACATTCGAATTAGGGCAAGTAGAAGAAGCTTATCAAAAGGCAGAAAAAGCACCTCAGACCGAGACAAAATCGCGTTCATTCTATGATTGGTTGGATGTAAATCCCTCTCATAACAAAACAAAAACTGAGTCCGAACAAACAGTAAGTGACGTTCCGGTGGTTCATCAATCTGAATCGAAAGAAAAGGTTAACGCACTTTTAGACCAGTTTATAGAGAACGAACCGCGCATCTCTAAACCGAAAGCGGAATTCTACTCACCAATAAAAAGCGCGAAGGAAAGTTTGAGTGAAGACGGCATCCCAGTCAGTGAAACATTGGCCAAGATTTATGAGCTACAAGGAAATTATCCGAAAGCCATTGCAATTTATGAGAAATTAATTGCACTTATTCCAAATAAAAGTAGTTACTTTGCAACCCAAATTGAGAAAATTAAAAATCATTTAATATCATAGTATGTTAGCTTTCATAGGTATATTGTCAATTATTGTTAGCGTTGGGCTAATTTTTGTTGTGTTGGTTCAGAATCCAAAAGGAGGCGGAATCTCTTCTAATTTCGGTGCGCCAGGTCAATTGGGTGGAGTTAAAAGAGCCAATGATTTTATTGAAAAAGCAACATGGACATTAGCGGGCACATTAGGTGTTTTGGCGCTTATCGCGGTTATTTTGGTTGAGCGTCCTAAGAGACCACAACAAAACGATGAACCTCAATTAGAGCAGCCAGCTGATGGCCAACAACCAGGTTAATTAGATCTTTCTATAATTCGCGCCCGGCTTTTTGTCGGGCTTTTTTTTGATATCACAGGCACAATTATTGCTTAGTAACACGCATGAATATCACTCTCCTGAGTTTATTTTTTCAATTACAATTGCTTGGCACTCTTGAAAACAAGCCTGTCGTGTTGTGCGCTGATCCCGCTGTTTTTCACACAAGTGTTTTGCTTTCGATTTGCCAAATTGAAACGAGCAATGATTTTTCATTTGGTTTGTGCTGGAGCGAAAAGAGCAACCCCAGCATATTCGATGATTTTACCATTTTTAATAATGAACAAAGTTCATTTGAGTTTCGTGTTAGCGACTTAAACCCAAATACAATTTATCACTTCAGATTTTTTAGTTTGGATAAAAATGGAAACACCATTTACTATAGTTCATTTCAGATTCAAACCATACGGGAACTTCAGGTTGGCGATTATTATCAAGGAGGAATAATTTGCTACATTTTCGCGCCTAGTGACTCACTTTTTTTTGTGCCTTGGGAGCAACATGGTTTAATTATATCTAAAGAAGATTTGGGGTTTGCACAATGGGGTATGCACGGGCGACCAATTAGCGACAGCACACACACGGGATTGGGTTTTGGAAAATTGAACACCGAAAAGATTTTAAAACAACTAGGTGTTGCATCCGTTACTTATTATTCGCCGAATGCCAGTGGACTGAAAATTGTGTATCCTTGCGCAGCTCTTTTATGTCATGAATTTGTCTCTGATGGTTATGACGATTGGTTTTTACCCAGCAAAGGAGAATGGGAAAAGCTTTATTTGAAACTTGACTTTTTATCCATACTCGCTCTAAATCCTAATCTCGACTATTGGTCATCATCTGAGGTATATTTCACTTGGAAATTTAATAAAGACAGGCCAAGGTATACGAAATACCACCACAAACGCGCGTGGCAAGTTAGACTTAGATCGAAAGAACTTGTCGTTTACACCATGGCGTCCAAAAAAAACAGTGTTTTAGTACGTGCCATGCGCTATTTTTAGAGGCATTTGGTAAGCCAATAACGCATGATTACTTTTAATTATTGAGTTTAGAAAAAATATACGCCGCCAATCCGCCTGTAACGAACATAATTAATGAATAGAGCGCAGGCACAACAGCAATTGTTGGGTTATTGAGCAAAGTTGCTGACGTTGCAATAGCAATGGCTAAAGTGCCATTTTGAATACCAGCTTCCATGGAAATGGTTGAGGCTTGTTTGAAATTCAGTCCCAATGATTTTGCTACGAAAAATCCAAGAACCATTGTGAG
>DIUF01000120.1 GCA_002422285.1 Flavobacteriales bacterium UBA6165
ATGCCCTTCAATGAATATTGCTCAAGCGAAATTTTCGACAAACTTTGCATGAACAAAACCGCTTGGTTCATGGCCGACTATGATTCTAGTCATGTGGCGCGACCTTATCAGTATTCAGGGGGCAATTATATTCCCTATGCACACTATGGTTTTGCAGACTACCCCAGTGGTCAACTCAGGAGCAACGTGGTGGATATGGCCAATTTCATGATCGCCATGATGAATTCAGGGAATTTTGGTGGCAATTCGATACTTACCAGCGCCTCTGTTAATGCCATGCTTACGGTTCAATTCCCAAGTCTAGAAAACACACAAGGACTGAATTGGTATCGTGAAGAACTTTTTCACAGCAACGGATCAACTTGGCTTTGGGGTCACAACGGCGGAGAAAGCGGTGCATCCACAGATATGTACATCGACCCGGTGAATAAAATTGGTATTTGTGTCCTCACCAATGGAGAAGGCGACGCGCTTTATATTTGCGACGAATTGTACGATTATGCCTTAACACTTTCAGCGAGCACCGGCTATGCTCCGAACTGTATAACAGCAAATATTCCGTTTTTAGGCAATTTACCCACGAAAACCTTGTTGAAATACGTGGATTTGTTGGGAAGAGAAACAACATTTAAAACCAACACACCACTCATCAAAGTATTTAGTGATGGCAGCACAGAAAAAGTGTTTGTGTTTGAATAAACCTTGTGCTTAGCCCTATCTTTGCTGAAAACTATTCGTCATGCGCTGCACCCTCTGCAAAACAACCCTTGAAAAACAAATCGACGACAAATTTTGGCAGTGCCCTTCCTGTGATGCTTTTGTGATGCACAACGAACACTGGCTCAATGAGGAAGATGAAAAAGCACGTTACGATACCCACAACAACGACATCCTAGACCCAGGTTATCGGAAATTTGTATCACCCATTTCAGAGTCCATTTTGAACGACTTCACGCCCGAACATTTGGGTTTAGACTATGGTTGCGGACCAGGTCCAGTAATCACAGTGGTTTTGCGAGAATCGAATTATCAAATTGACCTTTTCGACCCGTATTATCAACCCGATTATGGATTTTTGGACAAACAATACGATTATATTTTCAGCTGCGAAGTTTTTGAGCATTTCTATGAACCCAAGAAAGAAATTGAAAAACTCGTGGGATTGCTCAAACCCGGCGGCAAACTCTACGTCATGACGCATCTCTACGACCCGGAAGTCGAGGTTGAATTTCCGAATTGGTACTATAAAAAAGACCCCACGCATGTGTTTATATACACCAAAAAAACAATGCAATTCATTGCACAAAAGTTCAAATTGAAGCTTGAAAAAATTGAGGGAAGGTTGCTTGTTTTTGGGAAGGGGTTGATTAACTAAACGCTAGTAGCTACTAGCCAATAGCTAAAACTCATACATCACCAACTGCCCATCAACAAATGTCATGCAGCGGCGATTGCCTGTGAAACGGATAAATTTAGAGCCGCGAAATGTTTGCGCCTTCACCAAATCGCGGTCGTTGCCGTTGCGCTTGTAATAGGTAATTTCGTTTTGAACATCGTTCAAGGCCAAAATACCCAGCACGCGGTTGCCTTCTACAACTGGTGCAAGAAAATCAAATTGCGCTTGAGGTAAGGTGAGAAGAGCACCATTGATATTTTTCGGGAAATACACCATCACATCACTTTCACTTTTCAAGAGCCAAATCAATTCTCCATTGTTAGAAAAAACACCTGCTACATTGGGCTTGATGTTGTTGAACAACTGCTGCTCTGCACCAAACATAATGCGGTGAGCACCTTTGCCATTAACGGATTCAACAACGTGAATTTTGCCATCAATTTTTTGTGAGAATGTGATCTTTCCGCGCAAAGGCTCTTTGAACCACTTGTTTTTCGCTACATCAACAGCGTGAAATTCTCCTCCACCAAAATAGCCAATGTGCAAGGCGCCTTTGTGGTTAAAAGCATGCAGTTGAGGCAAATCATCGGATAGATTCACAGGAATATTGAGTGTTTCGATTTTGCCCGTTTTCAAAGAAAGCTTATGCAGTTTTTGCTCGCTAATAAATGTCACAAATTCCTCATTATTCCAAACATACGTAGCAATGGAACTTTGAATTTTTCCTTTAAAGGCAAATTCCTTTTGTGCCTCGCGGTTCTGCTCTGGAATCCAATACAATTTCTCAAATGTTTCAATCAAAAAGCCTTTGTCGAGCGGATGAATCGTTTTTAATCCTTCGCTCAAGGTAATAGAAGTTAGGATGTTTTTCTCAGCATCTACAACCGAAAAAGCACGATCCGCTGGATTGAAAACACCAACAACTGGATTCAAATTCAAGTGGAAAGAACTGCTCATGTTTTTAAGAGAAAAATTCCAAATCACTTTGGCTGTTTGAGCAGAAACATCAACAGGCAAGGCTGGTGCAGCATCACCACCATGACTCACAGAACGCATGATTTTATCGCGATTGCGGAAATAGCTGTAACCATAATACACATCGATGGGCAAACGAGCAACCACATCGGACGTAAGAAGTTGATTGCGGTTGTACCAACGATAATGAACAGTATTAGCGGTGTTTTGAAGCATGTTTTCAAACTTCTTCGTGGTATTGAAACCCGTTTGCATTTGATACGACAAAGCCACATCTTCCAACACCGATTGACTCACAGACAAAACAAGACTGTTTTCAAGAGCAATAGCATAAATCTTAGACTCATTGGGCACAACCCCCACCAATTCTTTGATTTGAATATTCTCGAATTGCGTTCCGCCTGCTAAAGACTCCAAAAGTTCTTTGGCTGAGAACAAATCTGAAATGGGCATCACATAAAACGGAATATTGTTGTAGGCGCTGAAAATCACGCCATTTTCAGAATATTCAAATAAAGGAGACAATTCCCATTTGGGCTCTATAATTACAAGAAGATCTTTTTCTAAAAATTCAAAAAAAGAAACCGTTTTTGGGAGCAAATTATAATAGGATAAATCACTGGCCCCCATAGATGTCACTTGCAAATCGGGCAATTCAAAATTGAAATACGCGCGAATGCCTTTGTTGAAACAGTAAAATGCTTGCACCTCGTCACCATGAATAAAAGTAAATGATGCATTTCTGTCGCGTTGCTTGAATTGCTGATCAAAATTGGCGTTCAAATCAGTTCTTTTAATAAAATCGCTTGCACTGCTAAACACGCAATAATTCCCAACAACTTTAATATTCCATTTTCCGTCAATATCCACAACAGACATAAATTGACGCTTGGTATTGATGCCTAATTTAGCAGACAAACTATCCAATTGCGCATCTCTAAACTCTCTAGATTGCTCAAAAATGAGAATAAATTCATCATCGCCTAATTTTTGGGCTACAATAGACTTCCAATAAGGTCCTTCGAGCAATGTGCTGAATAAATCAATTAGTCGAATGTTGTTTATAGACCAGTCCAAATCTTCAGGCTTGCATTCTGACGTTCGATAGAAAATGTAAACGGGTTCTTCAGCGGATAAATACGCCGAAATTTCTTTTTCATTGCTCAGGTTTTTAGACCAAAACAAACCTAGGCCGACAAAAATTAGTGCCAGCACAAAGAATACCGAAATAACAACTTTTGCTTTCAAGACTCAAAATATGAGACAAATGTATCCAATTGAGTAGCGCATAAGCCACACCAATGCAAAAGCTACTAACAAAGGATTATGGATAACAAGGTTCTTATTTTTTGAACCACTCAATTATTCTTTTTCTTCGGCTTCTGATGAACAAGAAGAAAGCCAACAAGACCAATATTTGAGGCCATACAGCAATAATCGATAAGACAAAATTGACAACTATGCTCCACCCAGATTTAAACGATTTTCCGAGTCGATGCCAAAAACTATTCTCATCAATGGGTTCTTCTTCGTCTTCGTGCAACTGATATAGCATAACACTTAAGGTGCTGAAACCAACTTTATCGTCCAGATATCTCAAACGACCAATGTGGCGTTCGATATCGTTTTGCAAAGGACGAATATGGTCTTCAATCATCAAGATTTCTTTTACGTTTTTAGCTTGTGACAAGAGTTGTAAATAGCGATTCAAATAGGCTTTTTTGTTTTGCAATTGTGTTTGAATGTCGTTGTATTCCTCCGTCACATCGAAAGCCGTAATGTTTTTAAATTCTATTTTATCACCTCCTTTTTCAATGCCCGCAAGAACTTTTTCGTAGTGGTCGGCAGGTACGCGAATCACCAAATTATAAACCGAGCGCTTATCATAATGCTCCAGTTTTTCAGTATGATAATACCCACCCCATTGATGCACCAATTTATCAATATTAAACTTGCTGCTGTCAATGTTCTCCGTTTGAACCGTCATCGTTCCATCCTTGATGATTTTCAGTGATTTCTGTGTTGGTGCTGCTCCAGTTTCAGTAGTTTGCTTCGGGGTTTCAGCAGTTTTAGTCTTTACCGGACTAGTTTTATCACTCGCAGCCATCGACTTTGAACTGCCAGCATTACTAGTTGCATTAACACTGAAAGAATAAGTGGCGTGATCATTTTGGTCAAAAATATTAGCCATAATAGTGCCTTCCTCAACATCGTCGTATTGCGAATAATCATAGTTCGCCCCGCGACTATCGGACTCCCAAGCATAGGAACTTCCGGAAGCCGGTTCACCAAGCGCTACTTCTGGAACCAACTGGTTAATAGCACCCGATGCAGTTTCGGCCTCACCAATTTTAGGCATGTCTTTATCTGCACAAGACAACAATGCGATGGAAAAGAGGAAATAGTATAAAATCTTCATAGTATTCATGTTTCAAGGAATAACGCGGTTTTGTAATGTTTCGTATTCATAATCAAAACTTTAAGAGACAGATGGAAACTTAATGATTACTCCGCTTTTTTCTTTTTGTCGGGCTTGCCAAAACAAGCAGACATTCCAAGGTTAACATGCCAGTTTTTTGAGCCAGAAAAATCAAGTACGCCGATAATATTGTCCGTCATGGCGAAAAATTGAACAGGCCCTAGACGCATATTTACACCCAAACCAATGTTTCCATAAGCACGACCATACATCGAATAATTAGCAGAAACGCTTAAGACTTCTTTCAATTTAATCGTTCCTCCCAAAGAAAAACCTGGACGATATCTACCCAAGATGAACTCATTGAACCAAAGTGCATTCAAATGGAGCATATCAGCCACCTTAAATCGAGCACCGAAGTAAAAGCGCGTGTTCAAAGAGGTTCTGTAGGCGTCGTCGTTTTCTGATGCATTAAAAATGCCACGAAGGGTGTCGGTGAAATTCTCAACAAAACCGGTACTATCTGCTAAAAACTGATTGATATCAACACCTTCAAAAGTATAATTCACATTGTTAGAGATATAATTTTTGTTGTCCGTTTTCCATCTGATGAAACCCAAATCGATGACACTCGCAGAAAAGTCGAGCATATCGCTCAATTGGTAAGTCGCACCCAAATCTAAACCAAAGCCCATATTTGGAAAACGCGTTAAATAGGTAAATCCAAGATTGCGGTAATCGGAATTTTCATAATTGCTTAAACCTGATGAATAAGCGTGCATCACACCATCAATGGTAATATCAAAAGTAGTTGAGTCTGTGTAAATACCTAATTCCGAACGCGCTGTATGAATATTGGCTATTCCAGAAAGCAATTTGAAGCGCGCCCCAACAGTTAATTTATCGTCCAAAAAAGTTCTATTCATGCCCAAAGCATATTCCATGTAGGCATTCATCTTCACACCAAGCCCATCTAAATCTGCACGTTGCCCCAACAAACTTCCGCCATTCCCTTCAAAAACAAAACGAAACAAATCGCGCGGATAAATAAAGCTAAATTGAAAACGATTGGTTGCTGTTAATGAAAAATAGGTTTTACCTATTCGTAAACCAAAACCAATCAGCTCATTATTGAAATCCAAATTGACGTGATTAATTCTTCCCATAGCGGCAATTGCATCGGCAGGACGAAACTCCAAGGAATCGTCAAAGTCGCGTTGCACCAAAAATTGATTCAAGGTGAAACCACTGTGATTGATCCCAAAACTGTGCATGCCCAATCCAACATTGGCGTAAAACCGAGCATTTGGACGAAAAGCAGGATTCACATGTATGGCCTGTGCCATGTGTTGATGCTGATGTAAAGTAAAATTTCGCTGTGCCAAAAGTCCCTCGAGCATAAACAAACCTAATAATATTATCACTATCTTTTTCATAACGCTAGTCTCCCTCCTTGTTAAAATTTGATTTTGGCTTGTATCTGCATAGACAATTTCATTTTCAAATTGTACCAGTCAAAAAACTTCACAATAACGCCAAGAGGACCATCTTTTGTTTGGGTGTTGCCCTCTATTTCAATGTAAGCTACTTGAGGCATTAAATCCAATTTCCAGTCATCTAAGACAAGGTCTGTGATTTTATAACCACGCTGATTTACAACTCCTAAACTGTTCACAGAAGCAGCTGCCACAACTTCAGTAATCTGGTCGAATGCAGAAAACAATACATTGTAGTTTTCATCCATAAAACGAAGTTGAGCACCCAATTGCACCGGGAAACCATTATCCATAATCAAGCGAAACATGATGTAGTCTATTTGGCTAACATCCTGTCCAAGGTTAAATGGAACGGTATCTCTAACCCCAAAACCATAAGCAAAACCTTCAAGCGGTAATTCCAATTCTGATTTTATACGCAGTTTACTGGTGTCGCTAAGAAAGTTTAATGTTGCAGTGGGTCCATCTGGATTGGTGAAAGCACTCAAAGCAAAAGCTAAAAACTTCGGGACGGGTGTTATTACTGTAGATAAATTGTTGGTATTCGAAGTATTCAAAACAATTAACGTTTCCATGAAATTTCCAAGAATCGCAGGGAAGTTCAGGTCATGCACGGCAGGATACCCAGTAAGCTGAAACTCCTGTCCGCTGCTCACAATAATCGTTCGAAGATTGCTCAACACAATGCGAATCGGTAAACCAATGGAGTTTTCTGTCAACAATCTTAAACTGGGGTTAGTGAATTCAAAGTAACCCTGCCCTTCACTATTGGCAAAAATCTGCATCAGAATAGAATCTGACAAATTAAGAACGGATTGCTGACCAAAATAACCATAGACATTAGAAAAAGCAACATTATTGCTACTCAAAGAAACATTCAAATTCTCATTACCGGCAATGGCTTGTCCACTCCCAGTAAGCGTGGTTTGCATGTTCACTTGTAAGGTATTCACAGTTGTGTTTCCTACTGTAAAATCCATTATGGCACCAGTAATATTAACTGTGGCTGTTGTAGAATGTGGAACCGTCCCCTGATACTTTAACAACACTGTTTGTTGAAGTGGATTTCCGCCAACTATAATACCCGGAAACGTGAGTACAACATTCACGGTATGCGCTAAATTGGTAGACAGCGTTATTACCAATTGCCCGCTTTTGGTGAGCATATTATGCAATTCAACTCCAGATGTTCCGTTTACTGAAATCGTCTCTTGACTTGTGCCAGTGATTGTGCCGTTAAATGCACCGCTTGGCGAGAGGTTCAAATCAGAGGAAGAAACTGAAAAACCTTGATTGATTTGCTGTAAACCGACCAATTGTTCGCCATCTAAAACAGTCAAATCACTTCTATATACCAAGGCAACAGCACCAGTTGTTGGGTCTATAACCACCAAATCATCAGGATTTTCATTGGCGAAAATATCGTAAACATCGAAAGTGCCATATGCCAAAGGAACAGCTAAATTGGGGTTCCACGCCGTTGATGCTATTTTGTCAAAATTCTGCTTGACACATCCAAACAAAAGGAACACTACGAATAGTAGTATGCCCGCACTATTTACAGCTCTTTTTTTCATACCTATTGGTTTTTTAGAGATGTAAAAGTATTGAAAAAAATACTGAAAACCGAATTGGGGATTTCGTTTTTGATTAGAGAGCTGGCTTCTACCTCACCTCAACATTGGCGTAAACCATAACTGTTGTGCCATTGGAAAGCGTTATCTCAATAGGTAACACGATGTGGCCTTCTTTGTTCCCAGAATTAAATTCGCCACGGATGGTTATGCCTTCTCCAGGGTTTAGTTGCATGGAGCTTGGTGTGAGCACGGTACAATCGCAAGGACTTTTGATGTTTGCAATTTCCAAAGGTTCATCCGTTCGGGCTTGGAGGGTAAATTCAAATGTAACCGTTTGATTTTGCTTGATAATACCCAAGTCCAAAGTTGGTTTATCGACAATTACCGAAGCATTTGGGTCCTTTTCATTCAGAACACGAACAGCCTCCACTTCAATGCGTCTTTCCAAAGCTGCTCGAGGATTGTAAACCGAATTTTGGGTATCCAATCGATCAGCGCTCACGGTTTGGTCTGCGGCATACTCCCCAAAAGGCATACGCACAAATGTCAAACGACCACCATTTTTGGCTGTGCCGTCGATGTAGGGTTTAAACACACCGTTGTCATAGCGCTCCAAATGATTCACCAAAGATTGAATTCTGCGCATAGTCAAATTCACGTTGTAATCTGTATAAGTTAATGGCGAAGCAAAACCCCGAATTACGACTTCCAACTGAGCGCCATCTTGCAAACGTTGCAACAACCAAGTGCGAAATTCAACCAAATCTTTCATGCCTTGCAACACGAAATCATCAAAAAGGTGCTCAATTTCATCCACAGCTTTCAAACTATCCGCTCTGTCATGAGACCAGGCCTTTTGATATTCAGGGCGCATTTCAACATAATTGTTATAGGTAGAAGCATAATCCAAGTTGGTGGTTTTTGCCCAAGAGCGTGGATTTGGCACATCATTGTGGAAATACAAAACGGGTAAATACACCAAAACATCAGGTTCTTCAA
>DIUF01000041.1:0-32209 GCA_002422285.1 Flavobacteriales bacterium UBA6165
TCTGTCTCAGTCATTTTGCCTTTGAGGAAACCGTTTAATTCAAACGAACCATTCGTTATCATAGATTCGTAACCCGTTTTATACACTGAGGGCATCAAAGAGAGAAAGGAAGCAAAAGTTGATTTTGAGGCATCTAAATTGAGATCAAAATCCATGTATTCGTCGGTCATTTCTATCCAGCCATTGTAAGCTGTAGCAAAATCATTCAATTTCAATTCGTTCTCTTTCAGAGTGATGCGTGTGCCTGCCTCTGTATTTTCCATCAACAAATTGAAAACTGCTTGCACATGAGTCCCGAGTAAGTAAGGAATTCCATCCATGAAAACAGTAGTTGATTCGATTGACGTTTTCGTTTCAAAATCAACAACATCTTGCGTCAAATCACCTGAACCAGAATGATTCAATTGTGTAATCACAGCGCGCATATTGCCTTGCTCATCTACATAATTGATATTTGTACTTTCAATGGAATAAGATTTCAAATTGAGTGCAAATTTTGTAGGTTCTGCATCTACAACTTGAGAAGTATCTGGCAATGTAATGTCGTAATTCGCCAAACCTTCTTTGGTTATTCTAACATCGATATTGGCGTCTTTAAGTACGATACGTTCAATTTTAATTTCGTCGGTGAACACAGAGCGCAGATTCAGTTTGGCTTCAATAGTGCCCGCATCAATAAGATTGACTCCCGCAAAATCATCGCGACCTGTAATTTTAACTTCTTTCAACTCCAAAACCAAATTCGGGAAAGTAGAAATCAATTTTAGCTTATAATCTTCAATGCTTAAATCTGCTGTCAAACTTTTATTGGCCTCAGCTATAATAGCGTTGAAAATTTTCTTTTGAAAAATCAAGGGCAAAGCGATGAGGAGAATCAGCAAGACCAGAAAACTGACGCCAGACCATTTTAAAATACTTTTTGCCAACGAAGGCTTCTTTTTATTCGTCTTAGCTACTGATTCCATTATTGAGAGATGTTGTTAAATTTACACCAAAATACTTACAAAAATCATTCCATGATACATACAATTCAATCAATTTCATTGGGGCTGATTATAGTCTTTTCGTTTTCTTTCATTTCCACAGCACAAACGGATACTTTATCGGTAGAACCCTTGGTGATAAAAGACTCATTAAAAACGTTTTATAACAGGAAGGGCAAGCTCGTTCAAAAAACAGATGACGAAGTGTTTTTCGGCATGTCGAATGTGTGGGGTAATCGAACATTAAAAGAGCGCGCAAATTTGTTTGGTGATTCTTTGGGTATTAGAGAAAATGAAATTCCACTTTGGACACGCAGTTTTGAATTTGGTTACCGCGCCAGTGTGAATCGTTGGATGATGGTTGAATTTGGAGTAGAATTCAATCAAATTGGGGTACAATATGTAAGTACAGAAGAAGACGATTTCCTACGTTATCAACGGGTGAAAAGAAGTATTGCTTTGCCCATGCGCGCTGTTTTCCAATGGGGCGATCGGTTTCTGATTCAAGGAGCCTTGGGTTTTGCACCGAAAATGTTTTTGTCGTCGCAATATACCGAGATCATCAAAAACCAATTCGACATGGAAGAAGAAACAGTTGTAATACAAAAAGACAACTACAATTATTTCAATATTGATGTCATCGCAAATTTGGGAATCCGTTGGAATTTAGGTCGCAATTTGGGTGTTTATTTCATTCCAGAATTTCGCTACGGCTTGTTGGATACCTACCAAAAGCAAACACCTCATGTGCAGCATCTGTATGGGGTTTATTTGAGATGGGGCGTGCAGTGGTTGATTTAGGTTGTTGGCTTTTGGATGATGGCTCTTGGCTTTTGGCTGTAGGTAATTAGTGGCATTTTTTACCACAAAGGCTCTAAAAGAACGAAGTTTTCACGAAGTGTTTTTACAAAAAAGTCACTAATTTTAATTTTTGAGCATTGGTGTGCAGAGTTTGCTCTAAAATAATTTTTTAGGATTTGTTGTACTTGGACACATTTATCTCCTGTAACTCCCGAAGCGAGAGCGTTACACGGTGAAAGAATTTGATGAAGTCCATTTAAGCCAAGACAACTTCAGATTACTTCACAAAGCCTAATTCGCGTAGGACATCATTTCCATTGGCAAAAAGCATAAGCCCCAGTAGTAAAATGATTCCAACCATTTGAGCGTATTCAAGGAATTTCTGTGGTAAAGTTTTACCCGTTATCATTTCAACACTCAAGAACAAGACATGTCCACCGTCGAGTGCAGGAATTGGAAGTAAATTCATAAAAGCCAAGATAAATGAAATCATTGCGGTGTTGACCCAAAACCTATACCAATTCCACTTGCTGTCATAAATCTTAGCTATAGAAATAAACCCACCAAGTTGCGAAGCTCCTTTTTTAGTGAAAACGAACTTAAATTGCGCCACGTAATCCGTAAGCGTGAAATGTCCCTTACTCAAACCGGTGCTAAAAGCTTGCGAAAAACTATACTTGTCCGTAATCATTTTGAAGCCATGATCTTCAAATTCAGTATTTGGCGAGAATCCAAGTCTCGAGTTACTATCAACAGCAACATTCAAAACCAGCAATTCGTCAGCACGGATAACACCTAAATCAATATTGGAATTCTTATACTGTTTAAGTTCCCTTTGAAACTCATCAAAATAAGCGATTTCGGTATTGTTTACAGAAACAATTCTATCTCCCTTTAGCAATCCAGCATTGAAAGCACCTGATTTTGGTGTTACAGAATCGACAATCACTTGAATTCGCGCGGAAACCACATCCATACCAGCCGCTTGAAAAATCTCATCATCCACTTTTTTTGGCAATTTGATTGATGCTACACTTCCATCTGTTTTTTGTACTTGAAAATTGCGTTCTCCTCTCAACATCACGCCCTTGGTTACATCGATTAAATTTCGAACGTCTTTACCGCCCATTGTCAAAATAACATCGCCATTTTCAAATCCATACTTTCGCATTACCTCTCCATATTGGTAACCCCTACCATCTAAATTCGCGTCATAATATTTATCGCCATAATACCAAAGTACAAGGATATATACCAAATACCCAAAAATCAAATTCACGATAATTCCACCTAGCATAATGATCAAACGTTGCCAAGCTGGTTTAGAACGGAATTCCCAAGGCTGCGGCTCTTGTTTCAATTGTTCGGTATCCATGGATTCATCAATCATCCCAGAAATTTTCACATAGCCACCCAAAGGCAACCAACCCAAGCCCCACTCGGTGTCACCAATTTTCTTTTTGAATATGGAAAACCATGGATTGAAAAACAAATAGAATTTTTCGACGCGAGTTTTAAAAGCACGGGCAGCCAAAAAATGACCAAACTCGTGAATTGTTATTAAGATTGCTAATGCCAAAATAAACTGCGCCGCAATGATGAACGTTCCCATGTATATGATTTTTGAAGCGCAAAGATAGAAATAATCCATGCAGAAAAATGTACTATTTAACAATATCAATAATTAAAAGGGCGGATTTATAATCATTTTTTTGATTAAAATAATTTCAAATTAAAAATATTGTTATACATTTGCCTCAACCAAAACTACTACATCATGATCAGCAAGACTTACGGAAGCGCCGTTTTTGGCGTGGATGCAACAACGATTACCATTGAGGTCAATCTCGGAAAAGGAATCAATTTTTATTTGGTCGGATTGCCCGACAGCGCAGTAAAAGAAAGTCAGCAGCGCATCAAAGCAGCGTTTAACAACAATGATTTGCAGTGGCCCGGCAAGGAAATCACAATCAACATGGCGCCTGCAGATATTCGCAAAGAAGGCTCTGTTTTCGACTTAACCATTGCATGCGGCATTTTGTCAGTAACAGGTCAAATTTCAGGCGAAAACTTAGAAGAATACATCATTTTGGGCGAATTATCATTAGACGGTGAAGTAAAACCCGTACGCGGCATTTTGCCCATCGCTTTACAAGCCAAAGCCGAGGGATTCAAAGGCATGATTATCCCCAAAGAAAACTGCAGAGAAGCCGCTGTTGTGGAAGGCTTAAATGTTTATGGCATGGAACACATCAAAGACGTGATTGCCTATTTTGATTATCCCGCTGCCTTTGAGCCTTACAAAATTGATTTGGAAGAAATGTTTTACAGACGCGTGACCGCTGATACCGTTGATTTCAAAGACGTGAAAGGTCAAGCCAATATCAAGCGAGCCTTTGAAATTGCTGCTGCGGGCGGACACAACGTCATTCTCATCGGTCCACCAGGCGCAGGGAAATCGATGTTGGCCAAACGACTTTCTACAATTTTACCGCCAATGACTTTGGAGGAATCGTTGGAAACTACAAAAATCCACAGTGTGGCGGGAAAAACAGATGTTTCGCAGGGATTAATCACTTCACGGCCTTTTCGGAAGCCGCATCATACAATATCAGATGTGGCCTTAGTTGGCGGTGGAAGTTTCCCACAACCCGGAGAAATTTCTTTGGCGCACAATGGCGTTCTGTTTTTGGATGAATTGCCTGAATACAAGCGCACGGTATTGGAAGTTATGCGACAACCTTTAGAAGATCGCGTTGTAACGATTTCACGCGCCAAATTCACAGTGGAATATCCAACGGGNNGTTTGTGGCCCACCTGTTGTGCAGCGCTATTTGAATAAAATTTCTGGTCCTTTGTTGGATAGAATTGACTTGCATGTGGAAGTAACACCCGTTGGATTTCAGGAATTGGCGTACGACCAACCTAGCGAAACGAGTGCGGATATTCGGGATCGCGTCATAAAAGCCCGACAAGTTCAAGAACGGCGTTTCAGCAATAAAAAAGGTATACACGCCAATGCCCAAATGGAAAATCGTGACATACACAAACATTGCCAAATCAGCGATGCCTCCATGAGTTTGATGAAAACCGCCATGGACAAACTGGGGCTATCTGCACGCGCCTACGACCGCATTTTGAAAGTAGCCAGAACAATTGCCGATTTAGACAATTCAGAAAGCATCGAGGTGACCCATTTGGCCGAAGCCATCCAATTCAGAACCTTGGACCGGAGCAACTGGGCCGAGAAATAATGCTGTAAAATATCATTTGCCACTTATTAAAACTTAAGCTTGAGTTTTACGTTTATATTTGCAACTTCCTAAATTTTACAATGAAAGTAATAGACCACATCAACAATTCCTCAGAAACCCTTTTCTCATTCGAGATTCTGCCTCCACTAAAGGGCATGAGCATTCAATCCATTTACAACGGAATCGATCCCTTGATGGAGTTTAAACCAAAATTTGTGAATGTGACTTATCACCGTGAGGAATATGTATATCGTGAGCATGAGAACGGTTTGTTGGAAAAAATTTCCATCCGAAAAAGACCTGGAACCGTTGGTATTTGCGCTGCTATTATGAACAGATACGATGTGGACGCTGTGCCTCACTTAATTTGTGGCGGATTTTCCAAGGACGAAACAGAAAACGCATTGATTGATTTGCAATTTTTGGGCATCGACAACGTTTTGGCTTTGCGTGGCGATTCAGTAAAAACAGAGCCTTTATTTAAACCGCACCCGAAAGGACATAAATATGCAGTGGAATTGGTAAATCAAATCATGGACATGAACAAGGGCGTGTATTCTTTGGATGACATCAAGTTGGAGCCAACTGATTTCTGTATTGGTGTTGCCGGTTATCCTGAAAAGCACTTCGAAGCCATGAACATGAATACTGATTTAAAGTATTTGAAAGATAAAATTGATGCAGGCGCAGAATATATCACCACACAGATGTTCTTCGATAACAAAAAATATTTCGAATTCGTGGAATCCTGTCGTTCACTAGGCATCAATGTACCAATTATTCCGGGTTTAAAGCCGCTGAAAACCATGAATCACGTCTCCTTTTTGCCGCGATTTTTTCATATCGACTACCCAGAAGATTTGGCCAAGGAATTACTGCGCTGCAAAAGCAACAAAGATGTTGAACAAGTTGGTGTTGAATGGGGAATACAGCAAGCTAAAGAGTTAAAAGCAGCTGGTGTACCCTGTTTACATTTTTACACTATGAGTAATTCTTCAAGCACTCAAGCAATAGCAAAAGAAATTTTTTAAACCTGAAATATGACACGAGTTACCCTCATTATTTTTCTCGCATTCTTAGCGCTTAACAGCGCTTGGTCGCAAAAAGTGAAGCACCCTCCCATCAATAATATGAAGGGAGCCATGCTCTTGGTCAAAAACGATAATGCGCAAGAACGCTTTAGTGTTGAAGCCAATTTGGGGAAGATTTTGGCAACCTACAATATGCCGCTTTTATTGTCTATTAACTTGATTAATCAAGGTGCCCCTCTCAAAGAACTTGCTGGAGCGCGTGTGCAGAACGAGATGAGCGCAAGAGGTATCAATAGTGTAATTGTGGTTTCCATTCGTGGATTTGACCAACGTTTTAAACCAAGAACTAAAATTCCTGCTACTCTTGAAGAGATGTTAGAAGAGGGGAATTTATATCCCCTATCTCAAGAGGACGTTACCACTGTTACCATAGAATTTATACAATATGTAGGAGGGAAATTCCACGGATATCACATGATGCGTGTTGGAAATGCGTCAAACAAAAGTAAAGTTTACAGCAAAATTCAAAAAAAATTAAATCGCCAAATACCTAAATGGCAACAATAATGC
Source organism: Flavobacteriales bacterium UBA6165 (assembly GCA_002422285.1). GTDB lineage: Bacteria > Bacteroidota > Bacteroidia > Flavobacteriales_D > Crocinitomicaceae > UBA6165. Next base: position 6,640 of record DIUF01000041.1, read on the forward strand.
ACTTGAAATGATTTTGTTCAAACCTTATTTTTAATTAACTTAGCATCAAATTTTATAAAACTTACAGCATATGAAAACCTCATTTTCCTCGTTCATTATAGTTTTTTTCTCTTTGATAAGCCTTGCTCAAGGCGAAATAAAGCCATTACAAGTTGGAACAACAATGCCTCTGCAAGACCAAGAGTTGCGCAGCACAGATAATAAAAGTGCCAAACTCAAAGACATGATGGGCGAAAAAGGCTTAATCATTATCTTTTCCTGTAATACTTGCCCCTTTGTTGTTGGAGGAAAAAGCTTCGAAGGCTGGGAAAAAGCCTACAATGGGTTATACGACATGGCGGCTAAATTAGGATTTAATTTGGTGTTATTAAACTCCAACGAAGCAAAAAGAGATAATGGAGATAATTTGGAAGACATGAAAAAACGGGCTGCTGAAATGGCATATAAAATGCCTTATTATTATGATGGTAATTCACTTGTTGCCAATGCCTTTGGTGCCAAAACAACACCACATGTTTTCTTTTTCAATAAAGACTATAAATTGGTTTACACGGGTTCTATTGACAATCAAATGGAGCAAAACAAAAAGCGACATACAGACTACCTGATTAACGCGATGAATGCAGTTAATAAAGGTAAAAAAGTGAAGATGAACACAACGCCACCTATTGGATGCAGCATCAAACGCGTTCAATAAAACATCAACTAAATCATGAAGTTATTTACCTCGTTCATGTTCGTTTTAGTCATGACCATGTCTTATGCGCAGCAAGGGGATGGCGGAATACCAATGTCCTTTAAACTTGCGTTTGAACCCGAAATTCCTGTAGTCAATTTCGTTCAACCAAACATTGATTCTTTACTCGCAGAAGACGCCATTATTGATGGAAAAGGAATTGCTCCATGGCGCTTTGGTTATAACTATATTACAGAATTGACTCTTTTCAATTCTGGTGAATGGTTTGATTTACCAAACGGTGGCAAAATATGGATCATGCAGGTGCATTGCGATGCTGCCTTAACTGTGAATCTCACTTTTCAAAATTCTCAAATTCCATACGGCAACGAGTTGTTTATTTACAACCCGTCTAAAACATTTGTGCTTGGTCGGTTCGTAGAACGTCACATTGTTAATGGTTTTCTTGGTACTGAATTGGTGCCTGAATCCGATGCGGTGATTGAATACTACGTATCTCCTGAAAATATTTCAAGCATTGGTAATCTTGAAATATCCATAGTTACGCATGGTTATCGCACAGCAGAGGATTTTAATCGTGCATTTGGTGGTTCGGGGTCGTGCAACATGAACGTAAACTGTCCTGATGGACAACCTTTTCAGAATCAAAGAAACTCAGCAGTAATGTTGGTTTCAGGAAGCAGTGGATTCTGTTCGGGTGCTTTAATCAATAATACGGCTAACGATGGTACTCCCTATGTGCTTACTGCTCGTCATTGTGGTAATTCTGGTTTCGCCAATTGGATTTTCCGATTCAACTGGCAAGCTGATGCGTGCAATAATCCGAATACATCCCCTAGTTTTCAATCATTGTCGGGCTCGGTAAACAGAGCAGGAAGCACCAACAACACTTTTGATATGCGACTTCTGGAAATTACAGGAGGGCTTGAAAACGGAACTGTCCCCGAGAGTTATAATCCTTTTTTTGCTGGATGGGATAATTCCGGGGTTGAACCTCTAAGCACTTTCTGCATTCATCATCCCAGCGGAGATATAAAAAAAATCGCTTTTGATGATGACCCAGCCGTAACGGCTCAATATAGCACCACGCCCAATAATACATGGCGCGTTGTTTGGGACAGAAATACAACCACAGAGCCGGGATCGTCTGGCTCCCCTTTATTCGACCAAAACGGTAGAATCATTGGTCAACTTTGGGGTGGTGGTGCCTCATGCTCCAATTTAAGCGCACCAGATTATTACGGCAAAGTATCCATGTCTTGGAATCCTCCCGGAAGTACAAATGAACAACAGTTGAAACATTGGTTAGACCCTGATAATACTAGTATTCTGTTTCTTAACGGATTCCCACAAAACGAACAATTTGTTTTAGATGCGCGATTGTACTCCAATTTTGATTTCTTGGGGACGAGCTGCACCAATGAAATTACGCCGAGCATCTTTATCTTTAATGAGGGAACAGAGAGCATCACAACAATCAATATAACTTATTCATTCAGTCCAAATGACTCGCAAGAATTTACTTGGGAGGGTCTCTTACCATTTGGCGAGGCTGTCTCAATAACCTTACCCACAGAAACATTAGACGACGGGAATTATACTTTTACAGCGTCTGTTTTAAGTATCAACGGTTCGGATGATGAAAACCCAACGAATAACCAGCTTTCTCAAGAATTCACAATTGCTACCAATGGATTTGATGTTCAATTGAATTTACAATTGGATTGTTGGGGTGATGAAATTTCATGGAGGCTGTTGAATCAGTTCGAAAATCAGGTGTTGTTGACTGGTGGACCCTACGATGGGCAAGATGGTGAACTAATAAATGAATCGTGGTGTTTGGCCGAAGCCTGCTACGTGTTAGAAATCAATGACAGTTATGGTGATGGCTTTGGCGGAGGTTTTGGTTGCCAAACTGTTGGGTCTCTTCAAATTATTGCAGGTGATAGTATATTGAATGAAATTCAGCAATCCCAAGCGAATTTTGGCTCGCAAAGAAAACTAGCATTTTGCTTAGGTAATGCCACAAGCAGCCTAGACCAATTATCACTTGACTTATTTGAAGCGCATATTTTCCCTAATCCAACGGACGGTGCTGTTTATTTTGCTTTCAACATGGTGGGGCCAAAAGACATCAAAATTTTTACCGCTCAAGGCGCTGTTGTTTTTGTGAATGCGACTGATGATATTGAGGCATCTTTCAATATGGATTTTCTTACAGCAGGGGTTTATTTCGTGGAAATACGCTTTGGAGGTCATATTGAAATTCAGAAAATCTTGAAACAATAGCAACATGACCCTACTCGACTTTTTTTTGTTGCTCCCACTCGGTTATGGCGCTTGGCGAGGATTCAAAAAAGGGTTAATCATAGAGGTTTTTACCTTATTAGCGATTATTGTAGGTATCTATGTGGCTGTGCACTTTTCGGAGAACTTGAGCCAAAAAATAGTCGAAAATATCGGTGAAAAATATAGTTCTACACCAGCCATATCCTTCACCGTGATTTTTCTTGCCGTTGGGGCACTAGTGTATTTTGGTGGCATTGCTCTCGAAAAAGTTGTGAAAGCAGTCAATCTGAGTATAATCAACCGAATGTTCGGCCTATTATTCGGCCTATTAAAAACGCTTTACCTTTTGAGTATTTTCGTAGTAACCTATGAGTCTTATGATCCTAATGCTAAGTTGCTTCCAATTGAAAGCCGCGAGAACTCATTACTCTACACGCCAATAAAATACACGTCCGTTAAAACAATACCTTTCTTGAGTGAATCACGACTGTATTTAGAAAGTAAATTTAGCAGCATGGAAGAGCAAAGCGAGACCTCCGAAGATTCGTTTATTGAGTGAAATCATGGAAAAAAAAACTGTTCCAACTTCAATGCTCAGTGGTTTTCGTGTGTGGATACCCCTATTTATAGGTTTAGCTGTATCCATTTATCTGCTTTATTCCAACTTAAATGAGGTTCGTTTTATAGAGGTTTCGCATAACGAAACGGGGACCCACGTCTGGCACGATAGCAACAACAACGGCATCATTGAAAATTGGCTTCAAGAAGAATTTGTTCTGAGTGATGCAGGTAATTTCAGAAAGCAAAACATTTCGGACATCATTTCTGAAATACAGTGGTCGACTCAATCCACCTTGTTTATTCTTCTAGCGATAATAATGATTTTCATACGTGATTTAGGCTACATAATTAGGATAAGATTGCTTACAGATAAAAAACTTTCTTGGCACCGTTCGTTTATAGTTATCATGGTGTGGGAATTTGCCTCTGCCCTTTCACCGGGCGTTGTGGGCGGTGCTGCGGTTGCCATGTTTATTCTCAATCGTGAAAAAATTCCGATGGGCAGGGCCACAGCATTAGTAGTAATAACGGCATTTATGGACAATTTATTCTTTGTTTTGTGCGTGCCAATTGTTGTTTTAAGTGTTGGATACTCTGTAATGTTCGCTGATTTCTCTGGTGACATATCTAACGGCCTGATTGCCTTGTTTTGGTTGGGTTATTCCATAATCGTGGTTATTTCGCTCATGCTCTACATAAGCTTATTTTATTACCCAAGACTTATTAAAGGTGTTTTATTACTCGTGGCTAAACTTCCGTTCATCAGAAAATATAGAGAATCGTTTGCGCAAACAGGCGAGGAAATCATCACCACATCAAAAGAATTTAGGGGTAGGGGCTGGAAATTTTGGATGGCCATTTTCGGTTCCACATTTCTATCTTGGTCCGGGCGTTATTTGGTCATCAACATGATTTTGGCTGCATTTTTATCCCTTGGCTTCTACGAGCATTTCGTGGTACTGGCCAAACAATTCGCCTTGTGGGTTATCATGCTCATCAGTCCAACACCAGGTGCTAGTGGGGTTGCCGAATGGGGCTTCACCAAGCTTTTAGGTTCTTTGGCAAGTTCAGCACTTCTCATTTCATCACTTGCCATTCTTTGGCGATTAATCAGCTATTTCCCTTATTTGTTCATTGGAAGTTTGTTGATGCCTAGATGGTTGAAGAAGAAGTGAAACAAATCAGATTTATCATAATCTTTTTCCGATATTTGCGCCAAAACTTATACTATGGATACTTTTCAAAATATCTTGGTCCGTGCCCACTCTGGCTTGCGCTACGTAGTTTTGGCCTTGATTCTTGCAGCTATCGTTAATGCAATCATTAAAAAGAAAAGCGGTACTTACAGCAATGGCGACAGAAAATTGAACTTGTTTGCCATGATTTCCGTTCACGTGCAATTGTTGATTGGCTTGGTTCTTTATGCGATAAGTGATAAAGTTAACTTTGCCGAGTTGTTTTCATCAACCGTAAATCGTTTTTATGGTGTTGAGCACATTTTCGGCATGCTCTTGGCGGTTGTTTTGGTAACCATTGCACACGCAAAATCCAAGAAAATGGAGGACGCCAACAAGAAACACCGCATCATCATGTTGGGCTACTTGTTTGCCTTGATTATTATTTTTGCCACAATTCCTTGGCCGTTTAGAGATTTAGGAGGAAAATGGTTCTAAAAACAACGCTTTCCTTGCTTTTTCTGGGTGGTTTGTTTGCAGCATGTAACCCTAATCCTCCTGTAAACGCTGATGGTTCGCCAGATGCAGAGCGCCTGTACACGATTCATTGTGCTGCCTGTCATAAACCAGATGGCACGGGTGGTATATCTGGAGCCAAGAATTTGGTGACCACAAAACTTATTGAATCTGAAATTGCCAAAGTAATTGCTAAAGGTCAAGGTGATATGATGCCATTTGAGAGCATTTTGAAACCAGAAGAAATTGAGGCGGTGGCAGCATTTGTTCACGATTTTAAATATTGAGAAATACATTTTGGGAGATTTTATTTTAACAGACAGCATAGCCGAACAAGCCGTTTTGGTCGGAGTGATTTCTCAGCATCAATCTGAGGAACAAGCCCGCGAATATTTGGATGAATTGGCTTTTTTGGTGGAAACGGCTGGAGCTGAAACCGTGGGTCGATTCTTACAGAAAATTGAATCGCCGCATCCCAAAACTTTTGTGGGCACAGGAAAAATTCAGGAAATCAAAGACTTTATCACCGAACGAAACATCGAATTGGTCATTTTTGATGATGAATTGAGTCCTTCGCAATTGAGAAACATCGAACGCATTTTGGAATGTAAAATACTCGATCGCAGCAATTTGATTCTAGATATTTTCGCCAAAAGAGCCCAAACTTCTCACGCCAAAACACAGGTTGAATTGGCGCAATATCAATATCTTTTACCTCGTTTGACCCGCATGTGGACCCACTTGGAGCGACAAAAAGGGGGTATTGGTATGCGTGGTCCTGGAGAAACACAAATTGAAACCGACCGCCGAATCATCAAGCAGAAAATTGTCCTGCTCAAAGAAAAATTAATTTCTATCGACAAACAAATGGCTGTGCAACGCGGCAATCGAGGCGAATTGGTGCGTGTAGCTCTGGTTGGATACACCAACGTAGGTAAAAGTACCTTGATGAATTTGATGAGTAAATCAGAAGTTTTTGCTGAAAACAAGCTTTTTGCTACTTTAGATACCACAGTGAGAAAAGTGGTCATCCAAAATATTCCGTTTTTGCTTTCTGATACTGTTGGGTTTATCCGCAAATTGCCCCACATGTTGGTGGAATCCTTTAAATCAACTTTGGATGAGGTGCGCGAAGCAGATTTACTCTTGCACGTTGTCGATATTTCGCATCCCAATTTTGAAGAACACTATACTACTGTTAATGAAACTTTAGCCGAACTCAAAGCCAACGACAAACCGACCATTGTGGTCTTCAATAAGATAGACGCCTGGCGCGTGAAATCTGTACTCACCGATGAAACCTCAATGGATGAACCCACATTAGAAGAATTAAAATCCATGTGGATGTCGAAATTAGAAGACAATTGTGTCTTTATCTCCGCCCAGAAAAAATTGAACATCGACGAACTTAGAGAGAAAGTTTATGAAGAGGTGAAAACGATATTCAAGGTACGCTATCCGTATAACAACTTCTTGTTTGAGGTGGAGTAGATTTTGGATTTATCACCAAAAAAACAAAATTACCATTTCAGTTTTTTCCTAAATTAACCGTGTAAATCGAAAAGTAAAATTTACATTTACACGGTTAAAAACATCCAAATCCATCTAATTCTTGCGGAAAATTAATTCATAATACAACAAGAAATATGTTCTAACAATTTTGCGAATTGAAAAAACAACCGTGCAAATCGAAAAATTAGTTTTATATTTGCGCGGTAAATTATTAAAGATGGGTTCTCGATTTGCACAAGCCGACTTACTTGAACTGTTGGATCAATTCCCAGCGGTGGCTATTGTTGGTCCGCGACAAGTTGGCAAAACAACCTTGGCACTTCAGCTTGCCCAAATCCTTGGCAAAGAATCTGTTTACGTTGATTTAGAAAATCCACGAGATGCAATTAAACTGAGCGACCCCGTTTTGTTTTTCGAAAACAACGAAGACAAATGCGTCATTTTGGATGAAATTCAGCGCGACAAACGTCTGTTTCCCATTTTGCGCTCAATGATTGACAAAAAACGTGTCCCAGCTCGGTTCATTGTTCTTGGGTCTGCTTCACCCGATTTGATTAGAGATAGCTCCGAATCTTTGGCTGGGCGCATTTATTACAAGGAGCTGGTGCCTTTTAATTTACTTGAAATACCTGCGGATTCGGACATGAACACACTAATCATCCGTGGAGGATTTCCAGATTCATTGTTCGCAAAATCACAAAAAATGAGCTCTCGATGGATAGAAAGTTTTGTGCAAACCTACATTGAGCGCGACTTACCACTACTCGGTTTGCCCATTTCACCCACAGATTCGCGAAGGATTTTACGTATGTTGGCCTATTTGCATGGTGAACAACTGAATTATGCGTCGTTATCCAAGTCTCTAGGGGTTTCGGCACCTTCGGTAAAAAAATACGTGCAATTTTTTCAGCACGCGTTTTTGGTGGATTTACTTGAGCCTTATACAAATAACATCAGCAAAAGATTGGTAAAATCGCCCAAGTTATATATCCGCGACTCCGGTTTGGCCAATCACTTCTTAGGCATTGAAACTTACAACGACCTATTTGCGCATCCAAGTGTGGGGAATGTTTGGGAAGGATTTGTGATTCAGCAAATCAAATCTATTTTGCCGGATAATGCTCAAATGGCTTACTACAGAACAAGTCACGGAGCAGAAATTGATTTGGTGATTTCACTGCCAAAAAACGTTACAATTGGTCTGGAAATAAAATTCAGTTCAACGCCAAAACTGACCCGCGGCACTTATGAGGCCTTTGACGATTTGAAGTTGAAACACTTATATGTCATCATCCCAACCGAAGATAGCTATCAGCTGAAACCAAAAATCACCGTAATGGGGCTGAAGGCATTTATGGAATTTTTCCAATCAAAATTTGGACAATAAGAAAAAAATAACCGTGTAAATCGAAAACTAAATTTTAGATTTACACGGTTAAATAAAAAATAAATAAGCAATTAATTATGCGTACATCCGCTTTCCACCTCATCGCCAACACCACTCCCGACAAAGCTTTTGAACTGCGCGAAATAGAATTGCCCAAGCTAAAATCCGACCAAGTGCTCGTCGAAGTTGAAGCTTTTGGTTTGAACTACGCCGATGTGATGGCTCGTAAAGGTTTGTACCGCGATGCTCCGCCGAAGCCTTGTGTACTTGGCTATGAAGTAGTCGGTAGGGTTATAGAAACGGGCGCAGATGACTACAGCAATATGATTGGTCAACGTGTGGTGGCTTTCACACGCTTTGGGGGTTACGCGCAACACGCCATTACCCAGGTAGATGCCTTGATGCCTGTTGATGATGAAATTTCTGCGGGAGCGGCTTTGGCATTGACAACCCAATATTTAACGGCATATTACATGGTGTATATGGCTGCGCAAATTTTGCCTGGCGACCGTGTTTTGGTTCATGCAGCGGCTGGAGGTGTGGGCACAGCTTTAATTCAAATGCTGAAAGAGCGTGGCGCCATTGTGTATGCCAAGTGCGGCTCCGATAGCAAGAAAGACTACGTTATGACCCAAGGTGCTGATTTCTTCATCAATTATAACCAAAACGACTACATTCAGACATTACAGTCCCAATTGAAAGGCGAAAAACTAGACGCATCAATGAATCCCGTGGCGGGCGCGACATTCAAAAAGGACATGCAAGTACTCAAACCCGGAGGTGGCAAAATGATTCTTTTCGGCGGTTCAGATTTGACCAATGCCAAATGGGGAATTTTCTCGCAATTGAATTTCGTACGCAAAATGGGTCTGATTACGCCTATCGTTTTGATGATGAAATCGCAGTCCATTATTGGGGTGAACATGTTGCGCATTGCCGACAACAATCCCAAAATGATGAAAGCCTGCATTCATGGCGTTCGTGAATTGTATGAAAAAGGTGTTTTAAAACCACAAGTAGGTGCGGAATTCAAAGCAACAGAATTGGCCGAAGCACATGCGTTTTTGGAGTCTGGGAAATCGGTGGGGAAGGTAGCTGTTATTTTGGCAACTGGAAATTAGCGACTGGCCTTTAGCCGGTACCAAAAACCAGATGCCAGAAGCTAGAAGCCAGCAGCCAGCACCATTAAACTAACCATTTTTTTGACTATTTTATAAGCATTAATAATTTTTTTTCTAATTTCGCCAAACCAAAACCTACATCTTATGAATTTTGAAAAGACAGAACAGGGCGTCCTCACCCTCGATTTTATCAATCAAACAGAGCGACATGTTTTCCTAACGGGCAAGGCTGGAACAGGAAAAACGACTTTACTCAAACAAATCATTGAGAGCACGCACAAAAATGTTGTGGTGGTGGCGCCCACAGGTATCGCAGCACTGAATGCTGGTGGAGTTACTTTACACTCCATGTTCCAATTGCCAATTGGATGCTTTGTTCCCGCTGATGTGAGCAATTACAACGGTCGCGTGTATTTTGAAACGCCTCGAAGTTTGAAAAACCACCACAGGATGTCGCGCCAAAAGCTGAGTATCATCCGCCAAATGGAAGTATTGGTGATTGATGAAGTGAGTATGTTGCGCGCCGATTTGCTTGATGCCTTGGACTATACCTTGCGTCGTGTGCGGAGAAACAATGCCGTTTTTGGTGGCGTACAAATGCTCTTCATTGGCGATTTGATGCAGTTACCCCCAGTGGTGAAAAACGAAGAATGGGATTTGCTATCAAAACACTACCAAAGCATGTTCTTTTTTCAGGCGCATTCGATCAAGAAAGAGCCGCCTTTGTATATAGAACTTTCCACTATTTTCAGGCAAGAAGACCAGCGTTTTATTGATTTGTTGAATCGTTTGCGCGACAGTAAAATGATGTCCTCCGATTGGGAAATTCTGGATCAATATGTAAAACCCAACTTCAAACTTTCGGAAAATCCCGGGTTTATTTTGTTGACTACACACAATTATAAAGCCGACCAAGTAAACGACAGCAGTTTGCGTGCTTTGACAAGCCCATCTTACAAATTCAACGCTGAAATTACGGGCGATTTTCCAGATAAAATTTATCCAGTCAATCCAAATCTAGAACTGAAATTGGGCGCTCAGGTGATGTTTGTGCGCAATGACCAATCCATACAAAAACGTTACTACAACGGGAAAATCGGGAAAATTGAAGTACTCACAGACGATTGCATCAAAGTGCGCTGCGACGATGACAATTCCTTGATTGAAGTGGAGCGCCACGAATGGGAAAACGAGCAATATTCTGTGAATGAAAACACCAAGGCAGTTGAGAAAACAGTAATTGGCACTTTTGTTCAATATCCCTTGCGTTTGGCTTGGGCGATAACGGTTCATAAAAGTCAAGGACTCACTTTCAGCAAAGCGGCATTGGATGTGCAAGATGTTTTTCAACCCGGTCAGGCTTATGTGGCATTTTCACGTTTGCGCTCGCTTGATGGCTTAGTTCTGCTCAACAAATTACGCTTGCAAAATATGCAGAACACCAGCGACGTATTGGACTACACTTCGCAGGAATTCGATTTCGACCGGGCCAAAAACATCTTGAGCGAGGCATCGGAAAGCTATATGCGCAAGTACATTAAGCAGACTTTTGATGTGCAATGGTTGCTAGATATTTGGAATGCACATTTGAGAACATATACCGATATTCAGGAAGGCGCTGTGAAAAACAAGTTCACCATTTGGGCACATGAAACCACTGCGCATTTGTTGCCCTTGGTAGATGTGAGCGAAAATTTCAGAAACTACATTGAAAACAATTTCAGGAGCGCAAATCACGAAGCTGTAACCGAAAAAATCGATGGTGCCAAAAACTATTTCATCAAACAATTGGAGGCCTTTGGCAGCAGTTTGTACTTGCAATTGGCGATGGTAAGCAAAGCCAAAAAATCCAAAACCTACTTCAATGAATTGTTGGAAATAGAAGAACAATTTTTGCTGTTCTTGCGCAAAATAAACAACTGTCATGCCTTGGTTTTGGCATTTACAAAAGGCAGTACTTTAGATAAATCTTTGCTCGACGAAAATTTTGTTGCCCGTTACCGCGAGCGCATGTTGGCGCAAACCAAAGAACTCATCGCGCAAAAATCGCCCGCATTGATTGCCGAAGAAAACGACGCTATTGAATTGGCTTTGGGTAGCAAAAAGAAGAAAAAGTCCGACAAACCTGAAAAAATTCCAACCACAGAAATCACCTTCCAAATGTGGAAAGAAGGCAAAACCATTGAAGAAATTGCAGCCATTCGTCTGTTTACTACGTCCACCATAGAAGGACACTTTGAAAAACTCATTGCAGAAGAAAAAGTGGACATTGGCGATGTGATGGAGAAAGCCACTTTCGATAAAATCATGGCTGCCTTTGATGCCATTCCAGATGCCGAAAGCACCAAACCCATCAAAGAAATATTGGGCGATGAGATTAGTTTTGGACAGATAAAAATGGTAATGGGCTATCGGAAATTGATGGAGAAAGCGGGGTGATAGTAACACCCCGTGATTTCATTACAAATCCAACAACCATTGCCAAGCTGGGATTACCGTGATTTTTCCTTCAGGAAACTCTAATGTATCACTTTCACCATGCGTAATAATCAAAGCCTCTTGGATATCAAATTCCTTCATGGCTTTTTGTAGGGAACGAACCTCTCGTTTTTTGGTTTCGGGATCATCGATTGAGTACGACACTTGTATAAGCAAATTTTCATCTGGTACAAAAAAGTCAACCTCTATGTTTCGTTTTAGAAAATAGACCTCATATTTTCTGCGGCGCAACTCCACATAAACTTGATTTTCTAGCAATTTACTCTCTTGCTTCATCAAAAATAAATTGAGTATCCCAGTATCCATGAAGTAATACTTTTTGTTGCTTTCGCGCTCCACAAATTTGCTGTAATGATTACTAATTGATGCAATTAAATAGGAGGACTCCAAATGCCGGATGTACTCGAAGATGGTGTTGTTACCAACAGTTAAACCTGTTGCCTTAATCAAATTTTTTATTCGGTTTACCGATGTTTCGTTGTTCACGCTTTCCGCCAATTTCTTGACCAATAAATTCAAAACGTTCACATTGCTAATGCCATAGCGCGCAATCAAATCGCCGTAGAACAATTTTTGGTACACACTCGAAAGAAAATCGCGTTTGTTGTCCACTTTTATCAATTCAGGAAAACCGCCATATTTCAAATAATCCTCATAGCGTTTGATAATCTCAAAGCGCTCTTTGGACAATTTTGAAGTTTTCTTAACCGAAAAGCCATGAAACTGCAAAAACTCATTAAACGACAAAGGCAGTATTTCCTTATTGATAAACCTACCACCCAATGTGGAAGCCACTTCAGAACTCAACATTTCGGCGTTGCTTCCAGTAACAAAAACTTGATAGCCCTCATCAGCCAATCGACGCACATATTTTTGCCAATATTCCACATTTTGAATTTCATCCAAAAAGATGATCGGCTGATAGTCGTATAATTCACGATAAGCATCCAAGATATATTGCAAGTCGCCAACTTGAACACCAATCAAGCGCTCGTCTTCGAAGTTTATCATTAAAAAATGTTCCACGCCAATCTTCTTAAAAACCTGCTGCATTATTTGATACAACACATAAGACTTCCCTGCTCTCCTAAGACCCGTGAATACATAGTTCATTCGGGTTTCGAATTCTATTTCACGCGGAACGATGTCGATAGATTGTATCCAATCTTGACGTTCTATGATTATTTGAGAAAATTTTTCTTTCATTTTTATCTCATTTGAGAGACAAATATATTTATTTATGTCTTCCTGAAAAGATAAAAATGAAATTTCTTGTCGACTGACTTCAATAAATAATCTTCCTAGAGGCGGTGGAGAAATGAAATCTTGGGGCTTGTGTGATGCTTCTTACGTCGAATTCACGTTGAAATCAGCTCAATCAACAAACCAAAAAGTGCATTTTATCTTACATACAAGATAAAAAAAATAGATTTTATCTCATTGATGAGACAAAACAAAGAATAGTTGGAGTGCTAAAATTGAACACAATGCCTATCCAGCCATTTGCACCCCCGTAAATTTGAGCTTGTTGTTGATGAGTTTGAAGAAGTAAATGACGGATGATTCAGCATTAAATGGTTCTGAATCATCATCATCGAAGATTATTAAAGTGTGTTTTAATAATGAGAGTCTAAGCGTAAAATCATCTGTACGATAGTCGGCAATTATAAAATGAGTGACATTATCCTTTATCAAGCGCTGAGTTGAGTACTCCCCCTTTTCAAAAAGTTCCTTGCTTTTCACTTTTAGAATACATTTTGTGAAATCAGGCGAAAAAATCTTCTTGTAAGTAGCATCAAAATGCTTCTCGGTAAAAGGTGAATTATTCTTAACTGCGGATTGGTATTCGGGTGAATCCTCAGAATAAGCCAAGTCCCAAATTAAACCCGGCTCCATGGGAAAATCAACAAAGCCCTTAATCGCCTGTAAATCTTGTCGGTAAACTGCATCGCGAAAGGCAACAAATTCTTCAAGCCAAATGGAATCGTAGTTCACATAAGGTTCGTTCTCGAGATCTTGTGATTCGGCGTTATTTTGGGTCGACTCTTGATTGGATGGGTCGTGATTAGAACATGAGAAGCCGATGATACATGTTCCGAGACCAAATAAAATAAAGTTGAAAATTGTTTTACACATCAGCTGAAAATTGAGGTTGTAACTACTTCTGCATATCTAGCAACTCTTGGTCGATGCATTCGTTGCGCATTTTGTACAATTCCTCCGTGCCAATGTTCTGAAAAGGAGCACAAAGCGAATCGATGTGCTTTCTCAATCTCATCAATTCATCTTGTTGCTCGGGACTCACTTCGTCTGCGTAGAGCAATTCATTCGATAATGTATTGAGTGCCTCTGACTCTTCAATACAATGACACAGTTCATTCGAACGTGAACAAGAAAGGAGCATTAATAACAGTCCAAGAACAGATAAGCGTTTCATGTGTTTTTTTTACAAATTTAGTGTTTCATAGAAATGGTAGCGCATCGACACGAAAATCGATTATTTTTACAAACCAAATAAGCCAAGGATGCAAGAAATATTTGAATCAAAATTACAATCTAAATTACCGAATTTAGGCACAACAATTTTCACTACAATGAGCGCTTTGTCCAACGAACACAAAGCCATCAATTTGTCGCAAGGCTTTCCCGATTTTCCACTCGATACCCAATTCGAAGACATTCTCAAACAAAATCTGAGTAAAAATGTGCACCAATATGCCCCGATGATGGGTCTGCCTAAACTACGAGACGCCATACAAAAATTGATTTCTCGAGAACACAACCGACAATTGTCTATCGATGAAATTTTGATTACATCCGGAGCAACACAAGCCATATTCACAGCGATTCAGGCTTTGGTGAACAAAGACGATGAAGTGATTATTATCGACCCGGCCTATGATTGTTATGCGCCTGCTGTAAAATTGGTTGGCGGCAAATGTGTCCATATACCATTAAATCAAAAGTTTGAGTTGGATTTAGAACGCATCAAATCTGCATTGAATGACAATACTCGAATGCTCATCCTCAACAATCCACACAATCCTACGGGAGCTGTTTTTGGAAAAGATCAATTGAAGAAATTGGTTGGAATCTTGAATCAATTCCCCAATTGTTTGGTGCTGTCTGATGAAGTGTATGAATTCATCAACTTCACCAATGAAGCCATCACGATGCATCAATTTGAGTCGCTTCAAAACAGATTGATTACTGTTTCTTCGTTTGGAAAAACACTGCATGTAACAGGTTGGAAAGTAGGATATTTAACAGCTCCCAAACACCTCATTTCAGAAATTGCAAAAGTGCATCAATACTTGGTTTTTTCAGTGAATCATTACGCCCAAGAATCAATCGCCGATTATTTGAACATTGTAGATATTGATACAATATCTCGCATGTACAATCAAAAAAGAACCTTATTACAAGGCCTTCTCGAAAACAGTCGATTCAATCTTTTGCCTTGCTCTGGAACTTATTTTCAGCTGATTGATTACAGCGACATCAGCCAAGAAAAAGATGTGGATTTTGCCATTTGGCTTACCAAAGAAATTGGTGTAGCAACAATCCCTATTTCTGTATTTTTCAAAGAAGAATTTTCGCAAAAAGTACTCCGACTCTGTTTTGCTAAAAGTGAAGAAACATTAACCCAAGCCGCCCAACGCTTATGTCAGATTTAAAAGTAGCCTTGGTTCAAACCCAGCAATTTTGGGAAGATAAAAATACCAATTTACAGCATTTTGATGCCTTGTTGACTTCTGAACTTTCCGAGTCAATTGATGTGCTTATTTTCCCAGAAATGTTCCAGACGGGTTTCACCATGAACGCCAAAAATCTGGCAGAAAACATGGAAGATTCGTTAAGTCTAAATTGGTTAAAAGCCAAAGCCAAAAACCACGATTGTCTTTGTATCGCTTCACTGATAATTGAAGAACAAGGTCAATATTTCAATCGCATGGTGGCAGTTCATCCAGAGGAAAAAATTGATTATTACGACAAAATCCATCTGTTTTCATTGGCTAAAGAAGATGAACATTACTCACCAGGGACAACAAAAACCATTGTTGAGTTTCGTGGTTGGAAGCTGTTGTTACAAGTTTGCTACGACCTCAGATTTCCAGAAAACAGTAGAAATTCAGTCAAACAAAACGGAAAATTTGACTTTGATGCGATCATATACGTTGCCAATTGGCCTGAGAGAAGAATAGCCCATTGGGATGCGCTTTTACCAGCACGTGCCATTGAAAACCAATGCTTTGTGATAGGCGTTAATAGAATTGGCGAAGACGACAACGGACTGCTGTACTCTGGTTCAACTCAGGCCATTGACGCCATTGGGACATATTTAATAAGACCTATCGTGGCGCGGGAAGGCATATTTAGAACAATTTTTGAATCTGAGACACTATCCGAAACAAGACAAAAACTAGCCTTTTTGAAAGATAGAAAACAAAATTAAGATTCATAGACTTGTTATATTTTTGATAGAATAAATACTGTGTAAGCATTTATTTAAAAAAACGCTTAACTTTGAGGCTGGAAAAAATTAATTAAAACATGAAAAACAAAATTATGCTTCTTTCGGCGTTCGTGGTTTCTATAGGAACTGCAACTGCCCAAAATAACTTACCTGTTCTTCCAACGAAGAATGCTGCTGCTGCAACACCTGTGTTTGAAGCGGTGGATTTCAGACCAGACCATTCAAACAACGTGGTTACACCAAAAGGCGGCGCAACTTGGTTTGATGGATTTGAAGATGTTGACAATTGGGTTGCTGAAGGGCCTGCAGGTGCTAATCCACCTGAATTCGGATGGTCTATTGGTAATGCAACAAATAGCTGGTACAGTTTTCAAGCCAATATGAACACAACTGGTTCATTTGCGCGATTTAGAAATGGTAACCCTACTGGTGCAAATCCAACACACGTTAATAATGGTCCATTTACTTTTACTTACAGTGGAACAATCGACTTAACTGGCGTGCCAGTACCACACTTGGAATTTAATCAGTATGGGGCTCGTTTTGTGACGCTTCAGGCTGTTCAAATTTCACTAGATGGTGTTACTTGGGTGACAGTTATCGACAACAACGACATCGCGCCATTAACAAGTGCTGGTGGTTCAGTTTATCCACGTCCAATGTTTAGACGTGCAAACTTGGCCCCATATCTTTCTGGTGACATTTCGCAAGTTAGAGTGCGTTTATTCTGGAATGGTGCTCAAAACGGTGCAAACATGAACTACGTAGATTATGGATGGTATGTTGATGATATCTCTATAGTACCTGGTGATGAAAATGATATGACGTTAAATAGACGATTTGCATATTTGGCTGGAAACATAGGTTATATGCATACAAAAGTTCCTGTTTCACAAGTGCCAACTAACGGTTCATTGCAAATCGAATTCCGCGCAGATGTTACCAACAACGGTACTGAAACTCAAAACACCTTCTTGAATGCCACAACGGTAGATTATTCTGGAAACGGAGCTGCTAAGACAGTTGTTTCATTGCAGAACGATAGTCTTTTCATTGTTGGAGCACCAGCTTTCACAGTGCCTGCAACTCCTGGTGTTTACAATTTTACACTTACGGTATTATCAAACAATGAATTGACAAACACAATTGATGATGTTGCTACCTTCCCATTTGAAGTAACAGCGGCCAACGGTGGTGTTATGGCAAGCGATTTTTACACTGGACTTCCAGCATCTATGTCTGGTGGTTTTACAGGTTGGGCTGACCCTAGTGGTGACCCATCTATAGGAACATGGTTTGAAATCTTCCAGACAGCTAATGGACCATTTAATAATATCGGCGCTGTTGATGTCGGAATTGCAAATATTGCTGTTGCGAATCAATCTCAATTCATTGGAAATACTGTATTTGCTCAAATCTGGAAATATGTTAACGACGATTTTGAATTCGCTGGAATCACAGCAGAATATGAGATAAAAGCAGCAGACTTTGGTAGAACTGTACGTTTATATTTTGACGAAAACTGTATCAATGTAAGTGCTGGTGATGACATCGTTGTTATGGCTTCTTTTTCTGAAGCTGCTCCAGTTCCGATTGCTTTCGCTGGTGAATCATTGGCTGGAACAACAATTGGCATGGATGGATCTACATTCGTTACATTAACCCCTACTGTTCTTGGTGGGCCTTTCGTTCGCGTACCTGTGGTGCGTCCAGTGTTTACATGTTATGTAGGTTTGGATAATGAAACTATCAATGCAGCTGACGTAGCGGTTTATCCTAATCCTGCTTCTGAAAACGCAAATGTTCAAATGACATTGAATGGTGAAGAAGATGTAATCATCGTTATCCGAGACTTGGCTGGAAAAACAATCCAAACAATAAACGCAGGTAAATTGACTGCTGGAGCACACAACATTTCGATGAACTTAGAAGGTGTTGCTCAAGGGATGTACACAGTTACTATCTCAGCAGGCACATCTACTATTACTCAAAAAATGATTGTGAAATAAGCACATTCAGAATAACTTTCTTGAAGGACGTCGAATATTTCGGCGTCCTTTTTTTGTGTCCAACATAAACCAACTTAAAATAACAAAGGAAGCCTATAAAGACTTCCTTAATTTGTATCAACACGGAGGATATTACCCAATCATCAACGAGGAAACGTAACCTACTCCTAGTTCTTCTGAATTAACATTAAGAACAGGGATATTGGTTTAATTTTCAATCTGTGATTTTAAGAAACCTCATTCATGCCTTTGATTAGATTATATAAGTCCCGCCTATGCACTTAAAAAGCTGCATATATACTATCAATGAATGATTCATCGAAAACTGAAGTGGTAGAAATCACCTTAGTCTTCCATACACCATTAACTTTATGCTTCATGTCAAACTTTTCGTGATAGCCATCAAAAGTGGATGAGCCTTGTTGGTCAAAAACCAAACTTTTGACTTCTTCGAAACGATTGTTTCTAAAAATGTATGCTCGTTGAATATGCCAACAACAACTGCCTCGTCCATAAGAAATGATACGCTTATTTTCTTCATCAAAAGTGATTCCGATCCCACCTGCTATCTCAGCAAGTTGCTCATTTAGCACAAATCGATTTGCCTTTTTATCGAAAAGATAATAATCATAGGTCATAGTCATATAAGCCCCATTATTTCCATTGTAAAACATCAAATCATTTATCCCATCGAAGTTCACATCGAAATAGCCAAAACCCAATTTTTGGTTGAAATTAAAATTATCAGAATTAATCTGCTGCACAACAGCATTCGTCAATTTATTTCGAATCACAATAGTCGAATTCCCATAAAATGTCTCAGGATTCCAATCGCGGACGATTACTTGAAACCGGTATTCATCGATAATAGTATCTCTGTATAATGTGCGCAGTTCTGGCGGCTTGGTATAATGGTTCTCAATAATACCATGAACCGTTTTTGAAATAGGTATCAATACGAATGTGTCGATGTAATCTCGGTAATCTAATTTTAATAACAACATCCATTTGTTATTCTCATTACTCACAAAATAAGCTCTATCGGGTTCATCATTACTTAAATCCCTATACAAATTGAGTTCATACCCAAATTGGTCACTCTCATGTCCGCGAATTTGAAAAGTATCCTTACCGTAAAAAAAGAAAGCTTTGCCAATTAGACCATCGTTCGTCGAGTTTAGTTCAAAAATCGCATAATTTTGAATATAATAATACTCGCCTAGCTGAGGTCTGTTTTTGCATGAACCATAAACAATGAAAGCAGTGAAAAGCGCAAAATAAAACGATATTCTTCTGCTTTTCATAAATTGAGTCTACCCAATCATCACAGAAGACACACTGCTCACGCTTAATTCCTCTGAATTTACAGTAAGAACGGGAATGCTCGATTCATTTTCAATCAAGAATTGAAGAAATCCGCTCATTCCTTTTATCAAAGAAGAGCTGAAGAAGGTGGCAGCAAATAAATCAGCGTCAATTTTTGTCGCGTAAGCCAACAACTCCTTTTCGAAATCCTGCGATTTATCGATATCCGCAACAACAAAATCTACTTTCTGCTCTTTGAAATAATTATTCAAAAGCATCAAATTCGATTTCATCTTAGATTCGATCAACTTATCCTTATCATGGTAGCCAATTAAATGAACCTTACTGCCAAATTGTTTTGCGATACCAGCAGTAAAAGTTGCTATTTGCACACTTTCTTTCTCGTGACTAAAGGGGAAAACAATGTTTTTCATCTTATCGATGTACTTGTTACCTTGAGTAATCATAAACGGAGAAGAAGTTGAATTGACCAATTTCAAGGCATGGCTGCCCATCAATTTCTGCATTCCTTTTGCTCCATGGGTACCCATAACTATCAGTGCAACGTTCAAAACCTCAGCAGCTTTAGTAATGTCGTCGTAAATATCACCAACCAAAACGCGGTATTCTACCAACTGTCGCTCTTCATCTTTCAAAACAGCGAGCACTTTTTTCATCTTTTGTTTGGCTTCAATTTTGTCGGATTTTTTTGAAACAATGTGAATGGTCATTACCGAGCCTTTGTTGTAAACGGCCAAATCAATTCCCAAACGAAGTGCGCTCTGAAACTTATCACTAAAATCACATGGAACTAGGTAAATAGGTTTTTGCATGATTTTCAAATTTTCAGCAAAAATATAAAATTTAAGCTTTGAAAAAAGTTGAATTTTTGCAGGATTTAAAAAATCATTTTTTTCCGAAACGCTGCTCTAAAATCTTATAGCGATAATCGAATATGCCACGCACCTTTTTATCCACAAACAATATAGAAGCAATTGAGCCTAGAAAAGATTTACCAACATCGTAGTGCAATATGTCTGTCATCAAAACACCACCATCTTTTTCTTCAAAATGATGCTCATGGTGCCATATGTTGTAGGGACCGATGCGCTGTTCATCAACAAAAAACTTCTTATCAGATACATGGGTAATTTCAGTTACCCATTTCATTGGAATGTTAAACATTGGGCGAATAGAATACATGATGAACATGCCTGGGTACATTTTTTCAGGCACATCCGACTTGATTTCGAAAACCATGTCTTCAGGGGTAATTTCATTCAAATTTTTAGGGCTTGAAAAAAAATCCCAAGCTTCGTCGAGACTGATTGGAAGCCATTGCTGTGTGTGTAAACGTTTCATTTTTATGGGTGAATAAGAGTAATAGTAATTTTTCTGTCTTGATTGAGTAATATTTTGACATCGTCGAACTTAGGAGCACTCATGAAGGGTTTAAAATTTCGACTAAAACCGTATGGCTCTGAGGGCGCTCCAAAGAAATTTTTGTCTAATTTCTCATTCCCATTGAGGTCGTGATAAACAGAAACCGCATATTCTCCTTTGGGCAAATCGAAAGTATGAGACAGTTTCGCAACGCTACAAGGAATGATGGCATACTCAAACGGTTTTGCATCTTTCAAAAAGCCTTCTTTTTTGTCGATTGCTATTCGAATGGGTTTACCATTCAGGTTGACCATGTTTTCGACCTCAACAATCAATTTGACTTGTTCAGTTTCACTTTGATTGACCGCAATAACTGAAGGCATCCAAAATGCGAATAATATAACTTTGAATAGAAGCATATCAAGAGAACAAATAATGACCATCAAAGTTCAACAAAGTCTGCGACAATGCGAAATTTAATACTCCAAATGGTCGAAAAGATAAGTTTCGTAGCCTTTTCCAGCCAGAAAACGATATAGCTTTTGCTTTTTTGCCCAAGGGTTTTTCTCTTTCGCGAGCTCCTCCCATTTGCGATTGGCGAGATGCTTCATGCGTTCAATATATGCCTCGTCGTCAATCTCAGAAAGTCCGATTTGTATAAGTTCATTGGGAACAAATTTGGCTTTCATGTGGCTTCGAATTTTGATACGTCCCCAGCCTTTAATGACAAATTTGCCCGAAGCATAACTCCGGGCAAATCGTTCTTCATCTAAATATTTATTGGAGCGCAAAAAGTTGAGCAATTCAACAACTTCAGCCTCACTCAAATCAAAAGCTTTAATTTTCTCCTTTACCTCATGCGTGCACCGTTCCTGATAAGCGCAAAACGCCTCAAGTTTGGACTTCGCCGTTTGGTATTCAGGAGATTGAGCCATTAACCAATTCATTCAATTCCTTGTCAACAAATTTGTATGACAACAAGGGCATATCAGAAACACCACGCACGGGCACCCATTTTTTGGTCTCCAAGAACCAACGCATTTGCTTCGAAATAAAACCCTTCTTCAGGTATGCCTCGATGTAAGGGTGCACCCAAAGCGCGAATTTCGGTTGAGCACTATCCGCCAAATGACTTCTCAAATCACCTTCAATTTCTTCAACCAACAAAATAGAAGCTTGCACTTCACCAGTGCCTTTACAAGTAGGACAAGACTCGTTGGTTTTGATATCCGTTTCTGGACGCACACGCTGTCGGGTAATTTCAACGACACCAAACTTTGAAGGAGGCAAAATATTGTGTTTTGCTCGATCTGCCTTCATGGCTTCTTTGAGCGTATCATACAACATTCTGTTGTTTTCCTTGTCGTACATATCAATGAAATCGATGGCAATAATACCACCCATATCGCGCAACCTCAGAATACGTGCAATTTCATGAGCCGCCTCTACGTTGGTAGTTAGCGCATTGTCTTCTTGACCATCGGCACCTTTTCTATTTCCGCTATTCACGTCGATAACGTGCATGGCTTCGGTGTGTTCAACAATCAAATATCCACCAGAAGGCAGCGGCACTTTTTTGCCAAAGCACGATTTAATTTGTTTATTGATACCAAACTTTTCGAAGATATTCACTTTGCCATCATAGGCTTTGATGATTTTCTCTTTGCCTGGCGCAATTTCGGAGATAAACGCCTTCATGCTTTCGAGGGCTTCAGGGTCGTTGATATGAATTTTTGAAAAATCCTCATTCAACATATCGCGTAGCAAGGCGGAAGCTTTATCAATTTCGCCCAAAACACGTGTTGGCGGTTTGCTGGTAAGCACATTTTCATACATGCGCTTCCACTTAGCCAAGAGGTTTTTCAAATCCTGATCTAGCTCCTCAATCTTTTTGTTTTGCGCAACTGTGCGAATAATAACGCCAAAATTTTTGGGTTTAATACTCTGCATAATATCGCGCAAACGATCACGTTCGGAGGCTTCTCGAATTTTTTGGGAAACCGAAATTTTGTTAGAAAAAGGAACCAAAACGATATAGCGTCCAGCCAAGGTAATTTCCGAACATAGGCGCGGACCTTTACTTGAAATGGGTTCTTTGGCTACTTGCACCAAAATGGGTTGGCTGTGCGATAAAATATCGCCAACTTTACCCTCTTTGGGAATATCTTGTTCCAACTGGAAATACAGCAAGTCTGCAACTTTCTGCTTTTTATTTAGGGAGTCTTTTAAGAACTTGTTAAGAGAATTGAACTGAGGACCAACATCTAGATAATGTAAAAATCCATCTTTTTCATAACCTACATCTATGAAGGAGGCGTTCAGGGATGCTGCAACTTTTTTTACTCTTCCGAGATAAATATCGCCAACAACAAATTCGCCTGAGCTTTTTTCTGAGTGCAATTCAATCAACTTCCCTTCACGTAGCAGAGCGAAACGCGTTTCTTCTTGACGCGCATCAACTATCAACTCTAAACTCATGGAAGTGATTTATAATAAACAACAAAGTACACGACTATGTCGTGTACCAGAACTTTTTGTGAAACTGAACATACTCAGCATCAATTCTGCCCATTAAAATTGGGCGAGAACACTAAGAATTACTTCTTCTTCTTGTGGCGATTTTTTCTTAATCTTTTCTTACGCTTGTGCGTAGCCATCTTATGTCTTTTTCTTTTCTTACCGCTTGGCATAACTATATATTTTGAATGAATTAAACTCTTGTTTCAAGTGCCTTCTAAAAAAAGCACCCCCGCGAAAACGGGAGTGCAAAGATAGACATTAAAAAGTATTCAACAAGTATTTGTCAAAAAAAGATTATTTAACCTTTACATTTGATTTAACCTGCTCAACAAATGTTTTAGACGGCTTGAATGCTGGAATAAAATGTGCTGGAATCACAACTGATGTTTTCTTAGAAATGTTTCTTCCTACTTTTTCAGCACGCTTCTTTGTGATGAAACTGCCAAAGCCTCTCAAATATACGTTGTCTCCTTTCGCCAATGAATCCTTTACAGTTTCCATGAACAGTTCAACAACTTTTTGAGCCTCGCCTTTTTCCAATCCTAATTTTTCTGAGATGTTTGCAACGATGTGTGCCTTTGTCATAACAATGTGATTTTAATGTATTATTTCAATTTTTTTCGGGTGCAAAAGTAACAACATTTATTGATTAGCTTTGTTCTGCAATTAAATAATTTTCAGCACTATGTCTCATTTTTCCGAGCAAATTCAAATTTGGTATCACAATAACAGACGCGACTTGCCATGGCGAGAAACGAAAAACCCTTATCACATTTGGCTTTCTGAAGTAATTCTGCAACAAACTCGCGTTCAACAAGGTATCGATTATTATAACAAGTTTGTTCATGCTTTTGAAGACATAAAAACTCTTTCCAACGCATCGGAACAAGAGGTCTTGAATTTATGGCAAGGATTGGGGTATTATAGCCGAGGAAGAAACTTACATAAGGCTGCAAAAATGGTTGTTCATGAATTTCAAAACCAATTCCCTAGAATTTTTGATGATATTAGAAAACTTCCAGGTGTTGGAAACTACACAGCCGCGGCAATTGCTTCCTTTGCCTACAATCTGCCTCATGCAGTTGTTGATGGTAACGTTTATAGGGTTTTGAGCAGGTATTTCAATGCCGATGAATTCATTGACACGCCTCAAGGACAGAAATACTACCAAGCACTGGCGGATGAATTATTAGATAGACAAAATCCCGCTAACCACAATCAGGCAATTATGGAGCTAGGGGCTTTGGTTTGCACACCAAAAATTCCGAATTGCCAAAATTGCCCGCTAGGCGATACATGTGAAGCGAAATCCAAAAAAACATGGTCAGAACTTCCAAGAAAAAAAGGAAAAATCAAGGTTCGAGCAAGACAACTGAACTATTTTGTAAGT
This sequence comes from Flavobacteriales bacterium UBA6165, assembly GCA_002422285.1. GTDB lineage: Bacteria > Bacteroidota > Bacteroidia > Flavobacteriales_D > Crocinitomicaceae > UBA6165. Next base: position 31,481 of record DIUF01000041.1, read on the forward strand.
ATCAACAAACAAAATGTTCTTTTGCAAAAACGTGGTGAAAAAGATATTTGGGCGAATATGTTTGAGTTTCCATTGGTGGAAGGAGACGAAATTGACAGTCAAATTTTGAAAAACGTCCGATTTCTAAAAACCTTGAACCACAAATTGACCCATCAAAATTTGACTGTGAATTTTTATGCTGTGGATAATGTAGATGAAATAAGCATTAATCATTCAGCAGAATGGATATCCTTAGATGCATTAAAAGATTATCCGCTGCCACGCGTGATTGAAAGATTTTTGGCGGAAGAATATGAATTAATAAGCCGCTAGCCTCTGTATTTGCTTGTGCATCTCAACAATTTCTTGACCATCTAAAAACTGTTTTTCTTTGTCCCACGCAGCTGAATGAAACCATTCCAAATCACTAGCAAGCAGCATTTCGATGTTTGAGCTTCTCACACCTCCACCTGCCACAATCTGAATGCGGTTTTGGGCTTGAGTGTGGAGCTTTTTCAAAACTTCAAAACCATCGAGGGCCGTGGTCGGACCGCCAGAAGACAAGACGCCTGAAAAGCCCAATTCAATCAATTCATCTAGAGCTTTAAAAGGATTAGGAAGTTCGTCAAAAGCGCGGTGAAAAACACAAGGCTTACTTTGGGCACCAGAAATTAAGGTCTTGCAAGCGCTAATATTAATTCCACCAATTTCTTTCAATACGCCAAATACAAAACCATCAGCGCCCAGTTT
>DIUF01000041.1:32319-35346 GCA_002422285.1 Flavobacteriales bacterium UBA6165
CAGTGCGTCTTTCAACGAAAAACAAGCTATTTCTAATTTTTTCATCAGTGCATATAGTGATCTGAATCAATCAAAACATTGCCTGAGTTGTCGTATTTGGCAAAATTGAATCCACCTTGAATGCAATAGGCACCGTAATTTCCCGACTTATCCAAAGCAATAAATCCAACTTGTAGTTCTTTGATGTTCTTTTTGCGGATATCGATTTTATGCACAATTCGACGTACGGCTTCTTCGCAGGCCTCTTGTGGGGAAAGCCCTTGTCGCATCAATTCCACGACCAAATGGCAGCCTACAACGCGAATCACTTCTTCACCATGACCAGTGGCTGTAGCTGCTCCAATTTCATTGTCCACATACAAAGCAGCGCCGATGATAGGTGAATCCCCAATTCTACCATGCATTTTGAAAGCCATCCCGCTGGTGGTACAAGCCCCCGATAGATTGCCGTGTTCATCCAACGCAATCATGCCAATGGTGTCGTGGTTTTCAATGTTTACGACGGGTTTATATTCGCTAGTTTCGAGCCATTTTTTCCAAGATGCTTCGGATTCTGGCGTGAGTAGATTTTCTTTTTTCATGCCAATGGATTGGGCAAAATCTTCGGCTCCTTTGCCCACAAGCATCAGGTGGGGCGTTTTTTCCATAACAGCACGAGCCAATGTAATCGGGTGTTTGATTCCTTGCACAAAAGCCACCGAACCGCAATTGAATTCATGGTCCATGATACACGCATCGAGCGTCACAAAGCCATCTCTATCTGGTCGGCCACCATAACCCACACTTTGATCATTTGGGTCGGCCTCTTGCACACGCACGCCTTGTTCCACGGCATCCAGAGCGCTTCCTTTGCTGCTGAGCACTTTCCATGCGGCTTCATTGGCAGCAATTCCCGAACGCCACGTAGAAAGCACAATGGGCTTGTTGGTTTTTCGCGCGATTCTATCTTTATCCGGCGAAGTTGTTGCTGCAATTGCAGATGCACATCCATTTACTGTGATACTTGCCCCTAAAAGAGCTGATGCTTTGAGAAAATTTCTTCTTGATTTCATGAGTTTGGCTTTTAGCGGTTGGCTGTTGGCGATTGGCTGTTGGTTGATGGTTAATACTGCAAACATATATAACCTAGAGAGGAATTGCAAGGGATTGAATTATCTAATGAGAATATTACGAAAGCAATCGTAAGAATAAATCACTAATTTTGTGTCAAATGATTATTCATGAAGCAGATTACACTAAATATACCTGAAAGTAAGTTCAAAATCTTTTTGGATTTCATTCGCGGATTGGATTATGTTTCCATCTCCAATGAAAATGATATTCCGTTGGATCAACAATTGGAGGTTAATCGAAGAATGGATGCTATTGAAAAGGGCGAAATTAGACTACGCAGCTGGGAGGAAGCTGAAAAGGATATTTTCAAAAAGTCATGAACTATTTGATTGAAATTTCTGATGTCGCTGAACAAGACATCAGAGAATCATATTTATACTATGCTAATGAGAATCAAAGTTTAGGAGTTCGATTTGAAAAAGCAATAAAGTCTACAATTAATAGAATCAAGAAGTTTCCTTTAAAAAATCAAATCAGATATAGTGATGTAAGGGTCATATATACATCAAAATTTCCTTTTGGTGTACATTACAAAATTCTGGAGAATAGAATTGTCATAATCGCTGTATTTCATACTAGCCTAAGTCCAAGAAAATGGAAAGCGCGATAGCCGAATGGCTGCTAGCTGTTGGCTGTTAGTTGATTACTGCAAACATATATAATCCGGTAAGGAAATGCAAGGGAATGAGAATTCAAAAGGACGAATAAACACCTCAAATGATACGAACAGATTGCCAAAGGCCAAGAGCTAAAAGCTAAGAGCCAAAAATCACTCCACCACAATTTCTTCCACAAACAACCAAGCTTTGTTTCCTGCGCCGGGTTGACCATCGGGGATAATACCTGCATTTTTGGCTGTGACGCGCACATAGCGTACGATGCGAGAGGCAATCACAGGTAGAATCAATTTGCCTTTCATCTTTTTGATGATTTCTGAATCTGCGGCGGCCAATTGGGTGAAATTCACGCCATCGAGAGAACCTTCAAAAACCACCTCTTGTGGATAATAAATCCAACTACCTTGTCGCTCCAAAACATTGATGCCCAGTGTGTTCAAAGCACATTCTTCCAACAAATCAATAGTGGCCACAAGGTCGGTGCCGCTGAAACCCAACCAACCACTCCCAAAATGACGTCCGTCGCTTTGGATGCCGTCTATCAAGGTATTGGCGCCACCTGAAGCATAATTCTGATGCGGCTGATGCAGCAATTGAATGGGTTTGGCTGTTGCTTTGTTTACCGCAAAACGCTGCTCATAAGTCTGTGCACCAAGACCGATTTCTTTTTCATCGAATAAATGTCCGTAGTGTAAGGTCATGGATTCTTTAACAGCAATTCTCGACTCATATTTATTGGCATTTCTTTTCCATGGCTTACCCCACTCGTAATAGATGTTTTCAATGGTTGGTGAAATCAGTCTTACATACAGTTTACCATCTTCTATCTCCACTTTCAATTCAACGGCATAAATTGATTTGCTGAAATTGTAGCCCAATACATCTAATATATAAATCATATGCTTTTCTACGCGCTGTAAAAAGCGATCATACATTACTGGATTTGCAGTACCCCAAAGCACTTCCGACAAGGCCAGCAAACGGGGCAAAACCATGTATTCGACCTGCTTTTCAGTCTTCATGTATTCCGTCCAAACATTGCCCTGCGCACCGAGAATGTACTGGGCTTCTTTTTTGTTCAATTCAGCAGGAATCGGCTTGAAACCATAGACTTTTTCCAGCGTTGTGTAGCCCCCAAAAGCGAGTGGTTCATATTTCGGATTGCCTTGATAATGATCAAAATAGCAATGCGAGCCAGGCGTCATAACAACATTGTGTTTCATGCGCGCAGCATCAATTCCACCTTGGGTTCCTCGCCAACTCATCACCGCAGCACCGGGAGCCAAACCGCCTTCCA
>DIUF01000121.1 GCA_002422285.1 Flavobacteriales bacterium UBA6165
GCGCCAAAATCTCACTGAGTTTTTTTTGGGCTTCGGCTTCTGCTGCTTCTTTCAATTCGCCCTTTTCGCGTTTGAGTTTTTCAATTTCCGCTTTGCTTCGATTCAACTCTTTGACTTGTTCCGATTTTTCATTCAATTCCTTTTGCAAGGAGAGCATTTGATCCGCGTTTTCTTCGAGCAGTTTTGCTTTCAGTTTGTCCTCCATCGCTTTCCGGTCAACGCGCAATTGTTGCTCCAAACGCTCTTGAAACAGCTCGTTTTCCTGTTTTTTCTTGGCTTCGAACTCCAATTTTTGTTGAATGAGCGCTTGTTCTTTTTCTTCGAATAGCTTTTTCTCCACCAAAAGTTGATTCTGGTATTTGGCGCGAATTTCATCTTCGAGTTGATGCGCTAGTATATCCTGCACGTCTATTTCGACACTACAGTTTGGACAGTTGATGGTATTGGACATAGTTGAAATAAATGAAAGGTAAAGGTAGGGAAAAAATAATGTGGATTTCACTCCTTAACCACACCATCTTCATAAATCACGGATTTTTGAATTGTACCGTCCTCATTGAAATAAATCCAAGTTCCATGCGGTACAGAGCAAGGAAAATCGGTCCAATCCCCCGTTTCATTGGTTTTAAAAAAACGAATTACTTTAATGCTGCCTGACGGATAATACTCGATTCGCTTTCCTAGAGCGCAATCCATATAAGAAAATCCTTCCTGAAGTAAAAGTCCTTCTTTGTTAAAATATCGCAGCCAACATGGTGTACAACTCTCAATATCTGTAGAGGTTCTGTTATCAGAATTACCAAAATTATTTTCTCCTTGCACTGCTAATTTGTGAGGATGGTAATCGAGTGTGTCAATTTGAGAACAAATAACAATTGGGCTCATCAAAATTAGAATGGTTACTCGTAAATTCATCATGTTAAATCAAATAATTCACTTCACTTTTTTATAAACCGTTTTGGTCTTATCCCCTTCTTTTATAAACAAGCCTCTGGAAACACCTTCTTTCAAGTCGCGGCTGGCGGTTGCTGTTGAAATTTCTTTGAAGACAACCATATAATCTTTTCTGCTAAATATGTCTGCGGAAATTTCTGTGTAATATGCTAAACGATCGGAAGTTGTAAATATTCTACTTTTAAAATCTAGCATTGTGCTTAATGTATCGTTGATGGTTTGAAGCATGTAGCAAATAAAAGGTGTAGAATAACCTGATTTATCGCTAAGCGCAAGGGCTTTATAATATTCTTGCTGCGTTTTGTTGATCATGTTTTCAAAAGGAATAAACTCAAATACAGGATGTTCATTCATAAGAATCAAGGTTTGCCATAGTCGTCCCATTCTTCCATTACCATCGATGAAAGGATGAATAAATTCCATTTCATAATGAAAAACACAACTTTTGATGAGTGCAATCTCTTGTGAAGATTTGAGATAGGCGAATAAATCATTCATCAGGTATGGCACATTTTCAGCAGGTGGGGCCATGTGTGCGATTTTATCCCCGGCCATAATACCAACACCTTTTTGCCGATATTTTCCGTTATCAGCAACCAAACCCTGCATCAAAATTTGATGTGCAGCAAGAAACGAGTCCGACGAATGGGAATTAAAATCATGCAATTGATTGTACACCTGAATAGCATTTAAAACCTCCGTGACATCTTTCTCAGGACCAATTACTCTTTTGTTGTCGAGTAATGCAGTGATTTGTTCTTCAGTTAGCGTATTGCCTTCAATCCCTAAAGATGAATGTATTGTTTTGATGCGGTTCTCTTTTCTGAGTTTGGGTGATGGTCTGTCGAGAAATCGCGCGTTTATTTGCCCAATTTTTTCTGAAATTGACACAACCAATTTTAAAATCTCTGGTGTAACTTGATATGGTGGATTCATTTCTGATACTATCATTTGATACTATCAAAGATAGGGTAAAATTGTGAATTACATTTATATTTGAAAATCACAAAAAAAAAGCCCGAAGTTACCTTCGAGCTTTCGTAGCGCGGGGGAGAGTTGAACTCCCGTCCGTCAATTGACGGATATGAATTCTATGCTCCATCACAATAAATTTTATGTGTGGAAAAAGAAAAAGGTCGCCATTTCTGACAACCTTCTTGTAGCGCGGGGGAGATTTGAACTCCCGGCCTCAGGGTTATGAATCCTGTGCTCTAACCAACTGAGCTACCGCGCCATATACTATTTCAAAAAACTTTGAACTCCCGTCCGTCAACTGACGGATATGAATCCTGCGCTCTAATCCCGAAAAATAGAAATTTTCAATTTCGTTATTTTTCGCGGACTCTCGAAATTCAATTTCGGCGCCGACTGAACTACTGCGCCAAATATTCTTTAAATTCAAAAACAAGTCGAAGTGATTTGTTTTTGAGGGTGCAAAAGTAATTAAACTTTTTTATTGAATTAACTTAGGGCTAATATTTTTACGACCTATCGTCTTCATGGAGCACTTTTGTGTTGTGTTTCAGCGTTCTAAAGAACAAAGAAATGAACAACGCCACGCTTAAAACGATCCAATACATATTGTTGTTTTCGAAACCGCCGTTCAGTTTGTAGTCGCGAATTATGGCTACGAAAAGAAAACCGATGATTGTTGCTGTTACACCCGAATATTCTCTTCTAAAAATGGTTTTCAAAGAGAAAGGAATGGGCGATTTTTCGTAGCGCTTGAAACTTGGAATAAATGCAGGGATGGTATTGGACCAACGCAAATATTGTTCACCAAATTTTCTTTCCAAGAAACGTTCTTCAGCAAACATGATGCGCTCATAGTACAGCCAAAACAAAAGACTTACGACCAACACAAACCAAGGATTGAGGACATAAATCACAATACCAATCCACATTAAATAATTCCCCAAATACAAAGGATGGCGCACTGTAGAATAAATCCCTTTGGTGTTTAAGGCCTCAGCTACTTGCTCTTTGGTATTACGACCCGAGGTATGCTTATTTGATGTGCCAATAGCAATAGCGCGAATGATTTGTCCGAGTGCTGAAACTGCCGCCGCAATACAAAGCCACAAACATTGTTTGACTTCATCAAATTCAATCCAATCGTAATTAGTGAACCAAATGGCAGGAATTGATAAAAGAAAAAGTAAAACAGGGATTTGTCCGCGGTATCGAAACAACCAATTTCCGTTTTTCTCCATGCTATTAACCAGTGCCATATTCTCTTGGGATTTGTGTGTATGAATTTTGTTATCAAAAGGTTAAGTCACATTGACCTATGTATCAACTTGACCAATTTGAGCACAAAAAAAAGCATAATTTCAATAAAAACGCTAATTTTGCGGCAATTAAAGGAAAATCGAAACGTTTGAACTTCCTTTCACTCAATTTACCACGCGGTTATGACCGAGAAAAAGAAATTTGAATTAGAGTACGTTTTTAAATCGTCGCCCAGTATATTATATAAATTGCTTTCAACGCCAGATGGATTGGCAGAATGGTTTGCAGACGATGTGAATGTGCAAGACGATATTTATACATTCGATTGGGCAGGAGAAGAAGTAACCGCCCGGTTATTGTCAAGTAAATCAGGTGATTTTATACGTTGGACTTGGTTGGAAGACGATGATGAAGATGAGAGCACGTACTTCGAATTGAAAGTGAAGGTCGATCCAATGACCAAAATGAGTGTTTTGTTGATAACCGATTTTGCTGAAGAAGATGAAATTGATGAAGCCAAACAACTTTGGGAGTCTCAAATCAACAACTTGAAAAGGATTATTGGAGCCTAATCACCTCAATTTAAGGCACATTGAAAAGGCTGTATTTATTTAATCTGAAATCATTTTTGGGGCCTTTTGTGGCTACCCTTCTTGTTTCTTTGTTTATTCTTTTGATGCAATTCTTTTGGAAATACATCGACGATTTGATGGGCAAAGGACTTGGATTGAGCGTAATTCTTGAACTTATTCTTTATATTTCAGCTGGATTGATTCCTCTAGCGCTCCCACTGACCGTTTTGTTGTCATCAATAATGACAACTGGAAATTTAGCCGAAAACAACGAACTCACTGCACTCAAGTCTTCGGGGCTTTCACTAAGTACAATTCTTCGTCCCCTTTTTATCTTTATCGTTGTCATTTCAGGTGTCACATTCTACTTTTCAAACTACGTAATTCCGAATGCGGACTTAAAAGCAAAGGCGCTCATTTACGATATACAAAACACCAAATTTGAATTGATGTTTAGACCTGGTACGTTCATCAAAGACATTCAAGGCTACACCATCAAAGTGCAAGAAGTTGACGGAAATACTTTTAAAAATCTAACCATTTACGACGAGACTAAACCAAACATGGTGCGAATCGTGAAAGCCCAATCTGGAGCGGTTTTTCATGAACCAGGTGGCAGTCATTTGTTATTTCAGTTGAAACAGGGACATATCCATGAAGAAATGCCTTCATCGCCAGCCATGTACACCAATGATGGCAAATGGAAACAACCTGATCACTTTCCGAGTCGCAAGTACACCTTTGAGTCCTCAACATTCAAGGTGCAGCTTTCTGGATTCGACATTAGTCGAACAGATGAGAGTCTATTCATTCAACCCTACGAGATGATGAATGTATTTCAGCTATCTCGCAGCGTAGACTCTTCTTACATCAAGCAGGACACCTTAAATTTACGATTTGCACAAGGACATAAGAGTCAGACGCCCTATTTTCTTGCGCAAGATTTTTTGCGACAAAATGACTTTTTAGAAAACATAAACGACACCATTTTCTTTCCAAGTGGCATGCATGCCATTCCACTCGACTCTCTTACAGAATCTCAACTGAGTATCGCAAAGACTGATGCAGCTGCGAATATTAAGGTGCGCAAAGCCAATTTGGAAAATCAAATATCATCAATTGCCGTGCATCGTTTGGAACTGAAACAGATTCAAACTGAATTCCATAAAAAATTTGCGCTCAGCTATTCCGTTTTGATTCTCTTTTTGATTGGTGCGCCTCTCGGGGCTATCGTGAGAAAAGGCGGGTTTGGAATGCCTGTAGTGGTCGCCGTACTTTTGTTTTTAGTCTATTACGTGCTCACTATTGTTGGTGAAAACATGCTAAAGGCCGATGCCATTTCACCAGTTTTGGGGGTATGGTTGAGTTCAATTATCCTGACACCCATCGCGTTTTTGGTCTTTTTCATTGCCTCGCGCGATTTGTCTTTTCGTGATTGGGTGGCCACAAATCTCAAATTGAAAAGAAAGTCATGAAGGTTTTGGTGATCGCACATAAACCACCATTTCCCAGAATTGACGGGGGGTGCATGGCAACGGCTCAGTTAATTTCAGGCTTGCAACAAGAAGGTATTGATTACAATCTTGCATTGATTCATACTCAAAAACATCCTTTCACGGAAACAGCTTTTCCAGAAGAAATTAGAACGCGTATTGTGCTTACTCATTTCATCAAAACGGATGGACTTTTTCAAAATCTCAAAGCATTTTCGAAAAATAAGCATTCAATTTTCACAGCTCGCTTTTTCGACCCAAAATTTGCTGCTGAATTGATTGCTTATTGCGAAAAAGAAAAACCAGATATTATTCATTTTGAAAGTCTTTTTGCAGCGGTGTATTTTGATGTTTTAAAAGCAAAAATATCAGCCAAATTTGTGTTGCGCACCCACAATGTTGAACATCAGCTCTGGCAAGACCGTGCAGCATCATCGAATTTCTTGAAACGTGCAGCTCTGAAAAATCAAATTTCTAAACTGAAAAGGGAAGAGATTTTGGCATTCAAAAATATGGATGGTCTTGTTTCAATTGCAAAAAATGAAATGAATTTTTTTACAGCGGAACAAATCAAAACGAAAGCGCTTTGGATACCTACAGGCGTGCAGCAATCCCATTTGAATTCCACTTTTGGCAACGATTTTTTTCACCTTGGCGCCATGGATTGGGCTCCCAACAGGAAGGCCGTTAAGTGGTTGCTGACTTCTATTTGGAAGAACTATCCAGAGAAAAATCAGAACATACTTCATTTGGCTGGTAAAGGACTTCTGAAAGATGAGTACAATGAATCGGGGGTGAAAAATCATGGGACTGTGTGCAACAGCCGTACATTTATGTGTGAACATGGCATTATGTTGGTGCCACTTTTTGAGGGGAGCGGTTTGAGAATCAAAATTATTGAAGCAGGCGCATTGGGTATTCCGATAATCGCAACAGCAAAGGCAGTTGAAGGAATTGGATTGATTTCCGGCGAACATTATTTTGAAGCCAATACGGCCGAAGCATTCATAGGAGCCATGCTTCTTCTTTCGAATGACGTATCTTTGCGACGAAAAATTGGTGAAGCCCTGCGCGAATTTATTCAAACCAACTTCAACCAAAATGAACTGAATCGCAAACTGATTGAATTCTATCGTGGCATCTAAAAAACTGGTATTCATTACATCTCGTTTCCCTTTTCCCATTGAGAAAGGCGACAAATTGCGGGCGTATTATCAGTTGCGCGATTTATCCAAAGATTGGGAAATTTATTTGATTTCAGTGAGTGATGTGGTTGTCAGCCGAGAAGATGTAGCTGCCATTCAACCTTTTTGTAAAGAAATTCACGTTTTGCGTATCAGCAAATTGGCGGGATATCTAAGGGCGCTTTGGGGTTTATTTGGACGCCGACCCATTCAAACCTACTATTTCACCTCATGGAAACACAAAACGAGGGTTAAGAATTTGCTCAAAGAAATCAAACCCGTCCATATTTTCGCGCAATTGATTCGCAGCACGGAATACGTCAAAAATTATCACAGTTGCTCCAAAACCATAGATTATATGGACGCTTTGAGTGAAGGCGTTCAAAAAAGAATTTCGCTTACACCATTCTGGTTGCGCTGGGTTTTCAAAAATGAATGGCGCAAATTGATGGTGTATGAAAATGTGATCTTTGAATATTTTGAAAACCACTTCATTATTTCTGAACAAGACCGTGACCAGATGACTCATCCGAAGCGCGATGATATTCATGTTTTGCCGAATGGTGTAAATGAAAATTTCTTGAATTATCAAAACCCACTAGCACCTGAGTTTGATATTTGTTTTGTTGGAAATTTGAGTTATCCACCTAACATTGAAGCGGTTAAATTCATTGTTCAAGAAATACTTCCAACAGCATCGGCACAGGGTTTGAATTTAAAATGTTTAATTTCTGGGGCAAGTGCAGGTCCGCAAATTATGCAATTCCAAAATCAGGTAACGATTACCGGTTGGGTAGATGACATTCGCCAAAGCTACACCAATGCCAAGATATTTGTGGCGCCCATGTTTATCGGCACAGGACTTCAAAATAAATTGTTGGAAGCGATGGCACTCGGCGTACCTTGTATTACCACAGATTTGGCCCATAGAGCCGTGGGATGTGATACAGAAACCATCAGTTTGGCAAACAACAGCGCGGAGTTTGTGAAGGAAATCAAGCGTTTACTGGAAGAAGAAACAAGAGTCAAACAAGCGGAAAAAGCTAAAATATTCGTTTCACAAGGTTTCAATTGGAAGGCGATTAATGCCCGATTGAGCGAGTTGATGCGCAAATCAATCCAAGAATAATCGAACAAATCACATCCTTCAATCCTTTTAGAATCACTATCTTTGCGCCACAAAATTGAGCCATGAGCAACACATTAAATTCAATTGAAGACGCAATTGCCGATATCAAAGCAGGAAAAGTAGTTATCGTTGTTGACGACGAAAACCGCGAAAACGAAGGCGACTTTATAGCCGCTGCGGAAATGGCTACTCCAGAAATGATCAATTTCATGGCCACACATGGTCGCGGATTGATTTGTACTCCCTTGACAGACCAGCGTTGTGATGAACTTGAGCTCGATTTAATGGTAAGTAATAATACCGTATTACACCATACAGCTTTTACAGTTTCTGTGGACTTGATTGGTCATGGCTGCACAACAGGTATTTCAGCTCACGACCGCGCGAAAACGATTTTGTCATTGGTGAATCGTGATACAAAGCCAACAGATTTGGGTAGACCAGGACATATTTTCCCTTTAAGAGCCAAAATTGGTGGCGTTTTACGTCGCGCAGGACATACCGAGGCTTCAATTGATTTGGCGCGTTTGGCCGGATTCCAACCCGCTGGTATTTTGGTGGAAATTTTGAACGAAGACGGAAGCATGGCGCGTTTGCCGCAGCTATTTGAAGTAGCCAAAAGATTCGATTTGAAGATCATTTCCATCGAGCAATTGATTCAATATCGCTTGCAACATGAAACACTTATCGAAAAATTGGTTGATGTGAAAATGCCAACCAAATACGGCAATTTCGAGTTGATTGCTTACAAACAATTGACCAACGACCAAGAACATTTGGCTTTGATTAAAGGCACTTGGGATGAAAATGAAGCCGTTCCAGTACGCGTTCATTCTTCTTGTATAACCGGAGATATTTTTGGCTCTTGTCGATGCGATTGCGGGGCTCAATTGCAAAAAGCAATGGAACTTATTGAAGAAAATGGAAAAGGTATCATTGTTTACATGAATCAAGAAGGTCGTGGAATTGGCTTGGTAAACAAATTGCGCGCATACAAACTGCAAGAGCAAGGAATGGACACAGTAGAGGCCAATTTAGAATTAGGCTTCAAAATGGACCACCGCGACTATGGCATTGGCGCGCAAATCCTTCGTGACTTAGGTGTGCGAAAAATGAAATTGATGTCCAACAACCCAACCAAACGCACTGGCTTGATTGGGTATGGACTTGAAATTGTAGACAACATCCCACTCGAAATCGAAAGCAACGAACACAATGAGTTGTACTTGAAAACCAAGCGAGATAAAATGGGACATAGTTTTAAGAATTTGTAGAGTTAGCTTTTAGCTCGCTACGCTTTAGCTTTTGGTTCGCTACGCTTTGGCTAAAAGCTAACAGACAACCTAATACTGCTCCAGCAAATATTTAATCACATCAGTGCTCGTCACAATGCCCTTTAATTCGTTGTTGTCAACTACTGGCAAAGAATGAAAATCTTGAGTAGCGAAAATTTCAGCAACCTCTTTTATAGACGTTTCTGTATTCACTACTTTCGGATGTGCCGTCATTACTTGATCAATAGACAACATTTCCAAAACAGCTTCATCCGCATCACCTTGGTTGTCGAATAAAGCGCCAAAACTTAAACGATTGATGTCATTTTTAGAAATAATGCCGCACAACTTTCCGCCTTCAGTCACAGGCAAATGACGAATCCCC
>DIUF01000045.1 GCA_002422285.1 Flavobacteriales bacterium UBA6165
TCTGTATCGTTTCTCCGGGAATATTTGAAGACTCCGTCCACATCAATTCTTTGTTGACGTAAATGGAAATTGTGGTTACACCGATTCCTGTGTGGGTGGCACGCAGAAAAACGTTGGCGCCTTGGCTGTGTCTGAACGACTTGCTCCAAGAACCTGAAACGGTTTCATAGTTGATGTTGAGCGAGGTCATTGTGTAAGCAATATTGGTTGATGAACTGGAGCTCACGCGGTATTCTACACGGGGAAATTTTTCTTTGGAGCAGGACAAAAGCCCAAAAACGCAAAGGAGTTGTACAAATTTCATGGCTTGATTTCTTTTAATCGCTTCCGATATTTTTTTGACTTCAATCTCACTTTCTTGTTGCCAACAATATCAAAAGTTTGTGAATAATTGGTTCCGGGACTATAATCGATCGGCTCAAAAATCAAGCGCAATTTATTCATAATGAAAAATGCAACAAGTGGCTCTTGCGCGTCATCAAAAACATAAACCGTAAAACGACCTTGAGCGCTAGATTTATAAACAGTATGGTGAGCACTGCCGTTGCGCATGAAGAAAAACACAATACTGGCGTTCTCATAAGGCGCACCATTCATAAGCAGCGTTCCATGTAACCTTGCTGGACCTGGGGGAAGCGCATTTTCTTGTTGGGCATAGCCAACGCCAAAAGCTACATGCATTAACCATGTAAACAAAACAATTTTAAACATCCATGTGCTTCTATTCATCCTGCTTTTTATTTGTTTTTTGCAAGCGTTTGGCATCCAGCAGTGCTTTATGAATCAACCATTCCAATTGGCCGTTTACGCTGCGAAATTCATCGGCGGCCCATTTTTCGAGTGCCTCAAATTTTTCTGCGTCTATGCGCAATAAAAAGGATTTCTTCTCTGGCATTAATGTCTGTTTTCGCGTTCCAAAAGAACAATTAAGGTGCCGTTGTCTGAACTCATTGAAACAGCACGCCAGCCTTTAGCACACTCTTCATTCAAACGGTTTTCAAACTTTTGTGTCGATTCAAAAGCCTTTTTCTTAAAGAAACGATATTTCTCAATCATAACTCAAATATTAGTGGTGTAAAGTCCCCGTGTTCACAACTGGCGTAGCCTCTTTATCCCCACAAAGCACAACCATCAAATTGCTCACCATTGCAGCTTTTTTATCTTCATCAAGGTGAATTTCTCCAGATTTTTTCAATTCCTTGATGGCCATTTCTACCATGCCAACAGCTCCTTCCACTATTTTAAACCGCGCAGCCACAATTGCCTGTGCTTGCTGTCGTTTAAGCATGGCTTGAGCAATCTCCTCGGCATAAGCCAAATAACCAATGCGCGCCTCCATCACTTCTAATCCGGCCATCGAAAGTCGATCCGTAATTTCATCCTCCAAGGCGTGATTCACCTCATCCAATCCAGAGCGTAAAGTAACCTCTGACATGTCGTCATCAAAATTATCATAGGGATAAGAGCCCGCGAGTTTTCTGACGGCGGCATCTGTCTGCACACGCACAAACTCCTCGTATCTATCCACTTCAAAAGCCGCCTTAAAGGTGTCCTGAACACGCCAAACCAAAATCACATTGATCAAAATAGGGTTGCCCACTTTGTCGTTGACCTTTACGCGCTCACTGTCAAAATTTCTGGCGCGTAGAGAAATCGCCTGCTTGGTATAGAAGGGATTTGCCCAGAAGAAACCGTTTTTCTTTACCGTGCCTTTGTAGGAGCCAAACAACACCAAAACACGAGAGCCATTGGGTTGCACTATGAAAAACCCCGGTAAAATAAACATTATTGGAATCACTAGGGCCAAAAACACGGGCTCCTCTGTAGCTACCATTGTGCCAATTAGCAAACCAACAAACAGCAACAAAACCAGAAGCATCACATAACCATTTGCTGCTCCAACTACATTTTCATTCTTCATCTGATATTATTTTGATATCACAAAGATATGATTCGAAGTACAATTACACAAAATTATTTTTAAATTTCAATACTTTCCTACATTTACCGTTATAAAATGACTTTTCAGTCCCTCATAAACAGACGATTATGGTACTACAAGAACGCACCCAAGAAATCCGCGAGCATTTTGCCCACAAAGATTTTGATTTGGCTTACAGCACGCTTTTGGATTGTGTGCTCGACAGTGAAAATTTGGCGCTTTTCGAGCGGATTATTGCCAATGAGCATTGGAAGGAACAGCATCCCGAACACACTCCTGAAGACTGGTTGCAGAAATGCGAAACCATAGTTGATGCCTTAGAGGAATTGAATTTACCTGAAAAACGGCGCAATGAGTCCTTGCTGAATTGCGAGGATTTGGTGAAAACCTATGCGCGTGGCAACTTCAAATTGGGTCCCGTTTCGCTTCACATTCGTCCGGGGCAACTCATTGGCTTGGTGGGTGAAAACGGCAATGGAAAAACTACTTTGCTGCGCATTTTGGCCAAAGAAATTGACTATGATTCGGGAAGTTTGCACTACCATAATGAGGGCGATTTTGAAAACGAATACGACCACCGAACAAAGCTGGTTTATATCCCACAGCGCACCCAAAAATGGTATGGTAAAATCAGAACGAATTTGCGTTTTTGTGCCACGCATTATGGCATCATGGGGCGCCACAACGAGCTTTTGGTAGAAATGATGATGATTCGCTTTGGTCTCTTCAAATTCCGCGATTTGAATTGGTCGGAACTGTCGTCGGGTTACAAAATGCGCTACGAACTGGCCCGAACATTTTTACGTCGCCCTGAAATTTTGTTACTCGATGAGCCCCTTGCCAATTTAGATGTTTTTGCGCAACAAATCGTGCTCAACGACCTGCGAAGCCTGGCGAAAAGCTCCTACAATCCCATCGGTATTATTTTGAGTTCGCAGCAGTTATTCGAAGTAGAAAAAGTAGCCGACGAGGTCTTGTTCCTCAAAAACGGCGCACCAAAACTGTTGGAAAATGAAAACCAAAACACGACAAGCAAATGCGTCGTAGAATTAGAAACCACCGCCAATCGCGATGCCATAAAAGAAGTGCTTGCCACCATTTCGGATGTTGAAATTCACTTCAACGGCGGTATGTATGTGATTTCATCGAGTTCAAAGAGTCCGAATGAAATTTTGGAAAAACTAATTTCTGGACATGTTCCCGTCAACTATTTCCGCAACATTTCAGAAAGCAGTAAGCGGTTTTTTGTCGCCAATTAATCAAACACACATTTGAAACACCAGAAAAATATGAATCTCTATAAAAAATTCACCAATTACTTGCTCACCCATCAGCCTTTATTGTGGCACAGTATGAGCATTCAACTCACGACCGTTGTTGTTTTGTTAAACCTGCTGTTTTACGGCTTTGGTTTCTTGCACGTGAACCTGGATGTTATTCAGCATTCATGGAACATCAGATCCATTTTTTTCGACAGCACCTACAGCCTTTTTTGGATTATCATTGGCTTAATTATCCTAATAATTTGGGGAGCTTTCTTCTATCGCCATAATGCTGCTAAAAATTTCTACCCAATATCGCGCTGGTATTTTCATAAGTTGGCTGGACTCCTCTTTATTCCCGCTTTGATTTATTTCTTGGTGCCATTTTCCTTTTTTAGGGGTGTGGCGCACAAAACACAACGCATCATCCCAAAATCTGACTTAGCTGAAATGCAGCGGCTCTATGATTATTCTAAACCCTTTTTGATTCAAAATACGGACGCCTACAAATATAATTATCGGTCATATCCTGAAATTTACGCGTCGGTTTCTTATTGGAAAAAAGGAGACGCGTATAATGATCATGACTACGATATTTATGAGGATGAAGAGTACTATTATCCAACTGAAAACTACAGGCATTTCGACGTGGAGCAGTATTTGAAAAATGCCAATGCAGAGCCAATTGAAGATGATGTATATGCCTATCGCGAAATCTATGAACAAGATTATACCATCAAAAAGGGAGACACTTGTTGGCATAGCACGCGTAAGTTTTTATATGCCTATAACAAAGACTCCTTGCCTGATTTTCACTTGTATCACGTAAAAAACCACTTCAAACAGAAGTTTCATCGCAGCTCCTTTAAAGGCTTCATGCCAGATTACTCTTTAGAAGATGTTCCTGATGAATCTATCACAGCTACTTGTCATGATTGGATTGACAACAAGCCCGAACAAATATTAAAAACCCTCCAAGATTTCAAAGCGATTCTCGACCAATACAAAATTTACAACTCATTAAAACCTGAAGAAAATTATAAGTATTTGCTGGCAAATGACTTCAAAGTGCATCGCTCAGTAACAGGAAGTGCATATCGCTATTCAAATTCTTATTCAGAAGATTACACCAGCGATGATCTGGAGACAGGTACTGAAAAATTGCGCGATTTTAAACAGGCTCTTGCTGAAAACGAACTAGAACAACTAATAGATAATGCACAAATAGCACATCTAGCGCCATATTTTTATGACACTTATTTAAAGTATGCCTTCCGTTTTCTAGCCTTAGCGGGCGTTTTGCTGCTCTTATATTTTGAATGGGGCTCTGTGTTGGCCTTTGTGATCAGTATTCCTGTTGCAGGTGCATTTGCTATTTTTGGCACCTTGTTGTTTACCATTTCTCCCCACTCACCAAGTTATGCCATTTTTATTATTATCATCATTGGCTTGTTTTTCTTGATCATGGCCTTTTTGGGTCTAAAAGGCTCACTCAAACCAATGGTTGGAAATATTGCCATAACCCTGTCCTATTTCATGTTTCCAACTTGGGTTTTGATAATTCTTGGTTACATCCAAGTGGCATTCAGTTATACAAAATGGGCACCATGCACAGGATATGGCGACACCGTGTATCCCTTCGAGTTTAATGCTGAACCCGTTACAAGCATTTTACTCTACGCGCCCTTTGTACTATTCTTCATCAGCCTTTTCGCCATCAAAAAAATAATAGCCAAAAAAGAATAAGAGCTTGGGTTTATTGCGAGTATAATTTAACGTTTTTTAAATTGCTTTAAACTATTTTAAGAATCTCACAGAGATAAGTGTGGTAGTTTTAGTCCGCCAACCAAAGATTAAGGATTAAAACGAAATACAATGAAAAACGCAATTATTCTCTTGTTCATCGCCTGCACACTGCATCATGCTCAAGCGCAAATAGAATTTGAATTAGGCAACACGTATTTTGCCCAAGGTGTAGGAGAAATGAGCGATTTAACATTTGTGGGAGCATCAACAGAATTTGGGGCAAAACTCAACAACAAAGGTTTTTTCCTCGGTGGATTCTATTCACTTGGCGTTTTTCAATGGCGCATGGAACAATTACCCATGCACACCAACATAAGCGGCTATGGCGAAGATGTTCGTGTTAGAAGTCGCGGTGAAATTCAAACCATGGGGCTCAAACTTCGCTACACCCAAGAGGGCTTCAACAACAAACGTTTCTTTCCTTTTGGCGAAGTTGGATTGGGACACGCAAGCTACAGGCAACATTGGGATTCTAAAGGCATCCGAACGCCATTTCCGACAGGGAAATGTCCCGTCTTTCAGCACCACGAAAACGGTCGTTTGAAATTGGACCAAACCATTTTTGCTCTAGCAGAAATCGGTATCATGTTCAACTACCGTCCCAAAAGCTTCATCCGAGAATACAATGGCAAAGGTGCGTTTTTCGGTTTCTCGCTTCGTTATGAAAGAGGCGGACGTGTGAATTATGCCGACCCCAATGCACATCCAGAACATTTCTATTACGACTCAGGTATGGGTGCCGCATCAGACAGACCATTTGCAGATGTTGCTGTTGCTACAGGCAGAACAGGCACAAAAAAAGCACGACATGAACATTTGATATATAAGATTACACTGCTACGCCTGGTGTTTTAGCGCCATAAGACATGCTTTATGAGAAAAACATTACTCGTGCTCTTGCTCCTTGGTTCAAACAGCCCAGCATCCACACAGGTAGAATGGGAAATGATGACGCTATCTTCTTTTGTGAGAGGCATTGGCGAACAAAAAGGCTTCAACTACCTCAACATTGGCACAGAAATAGGCTATGGCATCCCAAACACACCCTTTTTTATAAACACTTTTTATTCTGGAGGAACATACAATTATCGAGCGGAAAATCTACCTATGTACACAGCAGAGAGTGGTTATAGTGAAAATGTGAAGGTTGAAAGTTTTGGCGGAATTCGCAGTATGGGGCTTAGACTCAGATATTCCCCTCAGTTTTTCAAATCCCAAATATATTTTCCCTTCGTAGAATTTGGTGTTGGACATGCGCGATATAGACAAAGATGGAAAACACAAGGTGAGCTCGTTGATGACCCTGATTCGATGGAGGGACGTAAAAAATACGCACACAAAACATCGGGTTTTTTGAACCAAAGCGCCACTTTCTTTGTGAGTGGAGAAATGGGCATTCTGATCAAAGTCCTTCCATTTGATGTTCTGAAAAAGTTCAATGAAAAAAGAGCAGGCTGGTACATGGGTTTTTCTGTTCGATATGAAAGAGGCGGAATTATTAACTATTACAATCCGATGAACATTCCCAGACATTTTTATTATGATTCAGGTTTGGGAGCTGAATTTGATCGACCATTTCAAAATGAACCTGGCAATGGCGATAAAGGTCTGCCGATTGAAGCCAGACATCATCAATTGGTTTATAAAATCACGTTTTTTCGGATGATTTATTAGACCCAGATTGGCATATACAAATTGGCAACTCATTTCTTGGCTTTTCCTACCTTTGCCAAAAAACAAGAAAATGCGTGAGATTATAGAATTGGCTTGGGACGACCGTTCACTATTGTCCAAACCAGAAACCATTGCTGCCATCGAGCAGGTAATCGAAGAAATAGACAAAGGCCGTTTGCGCGTTGCAGAACCCACCTCCGAAGGCTGGCAAGTAAACGAATGGGTGAAAAAAGCGGTGGTGATGTATTTCCCAATTCGAAAAATGGAAACCATTGAGGTGGGTCCTTTTGAATTTCACGATAAAATGAAATTGAAAACCAACTACAAAGAATTGGGTGTTCGCGTTGTTCCTCATGCTGTGGCGAGATATGGTGCTTTTGTCGCTTCGGGCGTAATCATGATGCCGTCTTATATCAATATTGGCGCTTATGTGGATGAAGGAACTATGGTGGACACATGGGCAACGGTAGGTTCATGCGCACAAATCGGAAAAAACGTGCATCTTTCAGGTGGCGTAGGTATTGGCGGTGTATTAGAACCTTTGCAGGCCGCACCCGTAATCATCGAAGACAATTGTTTTATTGGTTCGCGCTGTATAGTAGTTGAAGGCGTTCGCGTAGAAAAAGAAGCCGTGTTGGGCGCCAATGTGGTGCTCACAAAATCCACCAAAATCATCGACGTAACTGGCCCCGAACCCAAAGAAATGCGCGGTGTTGTGCCAGCCCGAAGTGTTGTCATTCCTGGCTCATACACCAAATCTTTCCCCGCAGGAGATTTTCAAGTGCCTTGCGCTTTGATTATCGGTCAAAGAAAGGCCAGCACCGATTTGAAAACGTCTTTGAATGATGCATTGCGGGAGCATAATGTGGCGGTGTGATGCAAAATCTTAATTCAAATATCATCTGGATCACCGGCGCCTCATCAGGAATCGGTCTTGCCCTCGCTCAAGCCTATGCCCATCGTGGTGCTTCTGTTGTTTTGTCGGCACGTTCGGCAGATAAATTAGAAGAAATTCGCCAATCACTTACCAATCCCGAAAACCACTTGGTGCTGCCACTCGATTTGATGGACTCCTCCAATTTTGCGGAAAAAGTGGCTCAGGTAGTTGCTCATTATGGCAAAATCGACATCCTCATCAACAACGGCGGCGTTAGTCAGCGCGGTGAAGCCCATGCCACGCCTTTGGAAATCGACCGACAAATCATGGAGGTGAATTATTTTGGAGCTGTAGCACTCACCAAGGCTGTGCTTCCTGTGATGCAAAAACAGCAAAGTGGACACATCGTAGCCATTTCAAGCATTGCTGGAAAATTTGGATTCTATTGGCGCTCGGCATATTCAGCGGCGAAACATGCTTTACAAGGTTTTTTCGAAAGTGTATTGTTGGAAGAAGCCAAAAATAACATTTATGTCACCTTGGTTTTTCCGGGCAAAATCAACACACCTATTTCCATGAGCGCCATCAACGAAAAAGGTGAAGCACACGGCGAAATGGACCACAACCAAGAAACTGGGATGTCGGCCGAATTGTGCGCGCAAAAAATCATCCACGCCATCGACAAGAAAAAACGCGAAGTTTTAATCGGCAACAAAGAAATTTGGGCTGTTTACATCAAACGCTTTTGTCCTTGGCTGTTTTGGCGGATTATTAAAAAGCAGTCGCCGACCGGGTGACCATTCAACAATACACCGCTCTCACCTCATCCCTCAAATTATACCGCGATGCCATCACCTCGCCATAAGCGCCCGTGCTGCGAATAGCCATTAAATCTCCTCGTGATGTAAGCGGCAAACGAAGGGCTTTTCCGAAACAATCGCTGGATTCGCAAATGGGACCCACAACGTCATATTTTTCTTGTTCGCTGGCTTGACTGGTCAAATTCTGAATGGTATGAAATGCTTGATACAAAGCTGGGCGAATCAACTCGGTCATGCCAGCATCCAAAATGGCGAAATTGGTTTTGATGCCTTTCTTCACATATAAAACCTTGGAAATCAAACTGCCGCACTGTGCCACCAAGCAGCGACCCAATTCAAAATGAATCTCTTGGCGCGGCAAAGGCTTCAAATGCTCATGAAAAATCTTGAAAAAGGTTTCGAAATCCACAATGGGGTTCGCATCTGGATTTTCATAATCAATGCCCAATCCACCGCCCATGTTGAGATGCGGGATGTTGATGTGTTTTCTCACAAAATATTCCTGAATTTCATTCACGCGCAAACACAAGCCCCGAAAAACAGACAAATCAGTAATTTGTGATCCAATGTGAAAATGCAAACCAATCAATTCAATGTGCTGAAATTCGGGAAGTCTTTCCAAAATTTCGTCCATCTCCCACATGTTGATGCCAAATTTATTCTCCTCCAAACCCGTGGTGATGTAATGGTGCGTTTTGGCGTTAACATTTGGATTGATTCTCAAAGCAATGCGGGCTTTTTTGCCCATACCAGCCGCAATTTCATTGATGACCTCAATTTCAGGTAGCGATTCACAATTGAAACAAAAAATGTCGATTTCCAAAGCCGCTCTGATTTCTTGGTCGGATTTTCCTACACCAGCAAAAGCAATTTGTTCGGGAGCAAAACCAGCCTCAAAAGCCGCTTTCACTTCATTGCCACTCACACAATCGGCTCCCAAATTGTACTTGAGCATGCGCTCCAAAATTGGTGTGTTGGCATTGGCTTTCAGCGCATAATGTACGTGATATCCGTGGCGCAAAGCCTCATTTTGACATGCTTGAATTGTTCTGTCGAGCAAATCCAAGTCGTATAAATAGAATGGCGTTTGAGTGTTGTGCAGCACTTTTTCAGGAAAATTCATGGCTAAACCGTTTTTTGTAAGTCGTTGAAAATAGCCTCCATAGCCTCTTTTTTATGCGCGGTATTCACCAAAATCGAAATGTTGTGAAAACTTCCACCATAAGAAATCATGCGTAAAGGAATATGTTCCAAAGACGCGAAAACTTGTTTGGCATAACCTTTCTTTTCCGCGATGAAATTGCCCACCACACAAATGATACTCATGTCTTGGTCCACTTCCACAATGCCAAATTTTTGAAGTTCTTTCTTGATTTCGGGTAAAAATTTATCGTCATCGATGGTCAATGAAACCGCCACCTCACTGGTCGTAATCATGTCGATGGGTGTTTTATACGCTTCGAAAACCTCAAAGATTTTTCGCAAAAAACCGTAAGCCAACAACATGCGTCCAGATTTAATTTTAACCGCAGTGATGTTATCTTTCGCAGCAACAGCCTTAATAATTGAAGCCTGCTCGGTTTGTAAATCCGAAATCAAAGTGCCTGGCGCTTCGGGCTCCATGGTGTTTTTCAATCGCACGGGGATATTCTTGATTTTGGCTGGAAAAACACTACTCGGATGCAAAATTTTCGCGCCAAAATAAGCCAACTCAGCAGCTTCGTCAAAAGACAAATTGGCAATGGGTCGGGTATTGCTCACAATCCGCGGGTCGTTGTTGTGCATACCATCGATATCCGTCCAAATTTGAATTTCCTTGGCGCCAATAGCAGCCCCAATAAGTGATGCTGAATAATCGCTTCCACCGCGTTTCAAATTGTCGATTTCACCAAAAGCATTGCGGCAAACAAAACCTTGGGTAATCCAATATTTATTCGGGTTTTCAGTAGAAATAATGCGCTTCAATTCGGCAGCCATGTACACCATATCTGGTTCCTCATGTTCATCTATGCGCATGAATTCAGTAGCAGCAATCAGCTCAGCGTCAATGCCTTGCTCGATGAGGTAAGCGTGAAAAAGTGCGGTGCTCAAAAATTCACCTTGCGCCAAAATCGCCTTTTCCTCGTGAATGGTGAACATATCTTGGGTAAAAGCGCGAATAAAATCAAAATGAGAAGCAATCAATTCTTTGCCAAAATGCAGCTTTTCTTCAGACTGATAAAGCTCAGTTATCACCTTATGATACTGGTTATCTAGCAGTTGAATGCAATCATTGGCCGCTTCGATATTCCGCTGATGCAAATAATTGGAGATCTCTACCAAGGCATTTGTGGTGCCCGACATGGCGCTGAGCACTACGATTTTTTCTTGCCCATCGTGAATCAAATTGCATACGTCTTTCATACGTTGCGCCGACCCGACTGATGTGCCGCCAAATTTTTGAATAATCATGATTAATAGGGATTTGGGGCGACAAAAGTACACGCTTAGATTTCAATTGAATCCTTTATTTGGGAATCTAACACCTTTTGTTCACAACATGAAAATTCAAACAAAAAACAATTAATTTTATGTTGTGGTGTGATAATAAATTGTTTGGTTTTAAAATAATTTGTTTTGTGGGGGCGTAACTTGTTGTAAATCAATGCTGTCATTGCGCTTTTTACAAAAAAATTAATTTTTCATAAAACGATACAAGCGATTAAACCATGATTTACATTTGCCAAAATACATAAGGCACTCATAGTCATGAAGAAAGCACTCCTATTACTGCTCTTGTTGCCAGGAATGTTCATGGCACAGCAATCTCCAAGAAACACTTTAAAGTCACAATTTGCGCCCTTTTATCATGGTGTGGCATCTGGCGACCCACTTCATGACCGTGTCATCATTTGGACAAGGGTTACTCCTGAAGAATTGAATGAAAATTTCATCATCGGCACTTGGCGCATGTCTTTAACATCAGATATGTCGCACGTTGTTGCATCTGGAGAATTTTCTACTAGTCAATCGCGCGACTACACTGTAAAAATAGATGTAATCAATCTCTCCCCATCAACGTGCTATTATTATGATTTTGAAACAAACGGAAATCGCTCAGCCGTTGGTCGAACACGAACTGCGGATTTAGGTCCAAACACCAATGTGAGATTTGCTGTTGTTTCTTGTTCGAACTATCAACATGGGTTTTTCAATGTTTATGGCGCCTTAGCTGAACGCAACGACATAAACGCCGTTTTACATTTAGGCGATTATATTTACGAATACGGTATTGGTGTGTATAGCGCAAACATGGCCAATAGAACTCATGAGCCTACCCATGAAACAATCACACTAGAAGATTATCGATTGCGATACAGTCATTATCGATTGGATAACAACCTTCAGGCTGTGCATCAACAATATCCTTTTATTTGTGTTTGGGACGACCATGAATCAGCCAACGATGCTTGGATGTTTGGCGCTCAAAACCACACCCCAGCATCAGAAGGACCCTGGCAAGTAAGAAAAAGCAATTCTATTCAGGCCTATTTCGAATGGATGCCTATTCGAGAAACAGCTTTCCAAAATTCCATATACCGTAAAATTGAATATGGTGACTTAGTGAATTTATACATGTTAGACACACGACTCGAAGGCAGAATGCAACAGCTTCAAGCCACTTCACCGAGTTTGAACAATCCAGATAGGACCTTACTTGGTGCCGATCAAAAAGCTTGGCTCAAAGAAGAATTGCTCAATAGTGTTTCTCAATGGAACATTATCGGGCAGCAAGTGATGATGGCGCCTTTGCTCAATCAGTGGAATTTTCCCGTGAATACAGATATTTGGGACGGATACCCTTCCGAAAGATCAGAGTTGCTTAATTTCATTGTAGATTATAACATACCAAACGTTGTGGTGCTTACTGGCGACTTCCATACCTCATGGGCCAATAATCTTCCCCTTCACAATTATATTCCTTCAACTGGTCAAAATTCGGCAGCAGTAGAATTTGTTACCACCAGTTTAAGTTCTCCTTCTATCAACATAAATCTTGCTCCATTTTCAATAAAAGCCCTCAACCCTCATGTGCAGTGGTTCGATTTGAACAAACGGGGCTTTCTTTTGGTTGATATCAATCGTGAACGCACACAAGGCGAATGGTATTTTAATGAAAATGTTTATGTCCAAAACTACGACATGACTTTTGCAAATGCGTTTTATGTGAATGACCAAGAACGTTTTTTAAGAGAGGCCTCTGAAGAATCAATTCCTGGCTTTTTATGTCCAAATCCAAGCTTCGCTGATATTGAAGACTCGGGTCATGAAAGTCTAACGCTTTTTGGCGTTTATCCGAATCCTTTCACGGATTTTACCCTACTCCACCTCGGCGCTGCATTCAACCAAAAAATTGAAATAACATTGATAAACGCACTTGGTCAAACTGTATTCACGCTTTCTGATATAGAAATTGAATTGGGGAGTGATTATTTTAAACTCTATGGCGACAATTTACCTGCGGGCACTTATTTGCTTCAAATTACTTCGAGCGAAAGCACGAAAACACATTGGATTGTGAAACAGTAAAAACTTGAACAAATTCCCGTAATCACAACGTTGTTGATGCGCCAAGCCCTCACTGTTATAGAATGAATCGTTTATAATTAATCCGCAGGAATGCTATAAAAAGACATTGGGTGGTGAAGGGGTAAATCCCTACATTTGCACTCAAAATTTTCCAAATGAATTCATTCCAACGCGGCGAAACTGTTGAACTTCTAATTACCGATTATGCTTTTGGTGGAAAAGGCATCGCTAAAATCCCAACAGAAGAGGGCTTTTATCCTGTTTTTGTGGAGCATGCATATCCAGGACAGAAAGTCTTGGCGCGCATTACGGCCAAACGCAAACGTCACGCTGAAGGGAATTTGGTGAAAGTGATGGAAAGAGCCGCCATCGAACAAGAACTGGATGTTCAACCCATTTCTGGTGCACCGTACATTTTTGTGCCCATCGAGGAACAAAAACGCGTGAAACAAGAATCGACCATTGATGTTTATCGCAAATTGGGTGGCATTCAAAATGCGGTGGAATTATTCGATGAATACATTGCATCTCCCAACAACTACAACTACCGCAACAAAATGGAATATTCCTTTTCGTGTATCGAACATGATTTGGAAACCGATACAGAAGTGGATGGCGCCTTTGCTTTGGGCTTCAAACACAGAGGTACTTGGTGGAAAGTGGAAAATCTCAACAAAGAATCGGGCTTGTTTGACCAAGAATGGGAGAACAAACTCAAGGATTTCCGAATGTTTTTGTTCGACACCGGACTCAAAGCTTGGCATCCACCACAAAAACTTGGCTTTTTCCGTCACATTGTGGTCAGAAAATCCTTCCATCAAGATCAACTTTTGGTAAATTTGGTTACCTCATCAGAAGGCCTCGAAAATTTTGATGCAGATGAAGCTGGGGATAAATTGAAAGAATTGTTCGGCATGCGAATCGCTGGATTTCAGCACACCATCAACGACAATGTAGCCGACCGAGCCAAAATTGAAAACGGTACCTGGCGCTTGGTTTTTGGCGATGAAAAAGTTGTTGAAGAACTCCTCGGATTGAAGTTTGAAATATCCATGGAAAGCTTTTTTCAAACCAATCCTTCTTGCGCCGAACTGCTCTATAACAAAGCCATGGACTATGTTTTTGAGAACAATTCATTAGATGGAAAAGCCGTAATGGACTTGTTTTGCGGAACAGGAACCATAGGGCAAATTCTCTCCACAAGAACCAAAAACGCAGAAATCATTGGCGTGGATATCGTGCCCGAAGCCATTGAAGATGCCAAGCGAAATGCCATTCGAAACAACATCAACAACGTGAAATTCTTTGCTGCTGACGTAGGCAAATTCCTGAAAGAGTTTCCACAATATGCGGGCAACATCTCCACCATTGTGCTCGACCCACCACGCGCTGGAATTGCCCCCAAAACCCTGCAAAAAGTTATTGATTTACAAGCTGATAGAATTGTTTACATTTCCTGCAATCCATCGACCCAAGCGCGCGATGCAGCCACTTTAGTAGAGCAAGGATACACTTTTAAAAAATTCTCCTTGGTTGACCAATTTCCACACACGGGACACATAGAAGCAGTAGCACTATTTGAAAAAACCAATTAAAACTTGTGGGTTTCACCATCCCCTCTGTCAATTTTAACGATTGTTTTGTGAAATGAAAACTAAACTCACAAATTAATTTACTATGTTTGTGATTAACAAAACCCGTAAAAGCCCATTATATGCAACGCAAGAGTTTCATCGTTCCTCACGACTTTACACCAGTAGCAGATTGCGCATTGGTTCACGC
The DNA here is from genome assembly GCA_002422285.1 of Flavobacteriales bacterium UBA6165. Taxonomy (GTDB): domain Bacteria; phylum Bacteroidota; class Bacteroidia; order Flavobacteriales_D; family Crocinitomicaceae; genus UBA6165. The sequence continues at coordinate 14,734 of DIUF01000045.1, forward strand.
TATAAAAACCGCCAAAATTGTGGATGCGGATATTTTTGTTTTACACGTTGTAAGTAAACCAAAAAAAATCTCTGAAGCTGAAGAAAGCTTGCAAAACGTGATCAAAAACATCGACAACGAGGGTGTGAACATCTTGCCCGCAGTGCGCGTCGGTAATATCTTCGAGGACATCGGGGAGTTTGCTGCCGAACACCATGCACAATTGATTTTCATGGGAACACACGGCGCTCATGGTTTGCAGCATTTATTGGGTAGTCACGCGTTGAAAGTAATAACTAATTCTTCCGTTCCTTTTGTTGTGGTTCAGGAGAAAAAACCGTTGGATACAGGTTACGATGACATTGTTGTCCCCTTAGACTTCAACAAAGAAACGAAACAAAAACTGGTCTTGGTAGCTAACATGGCTTCTTATTTCAACTCACGTGTTCATGTTGTAATTCCAGACGAAACGGATGAGTTTTTGCGCAATAAAATGAATACTAATATTGCTTTTGCCAAAAAGTTTTTCGAAGAGCGTGAAATTGAATTGGTGGTTTCATTACAACCATCTGCGGGCTTCGATAAAGAAGTAGTTCGCTATGCTGTTGCACAAGATGCTGACCTTATTGCCATTATGAATTTGCAAAAAAACAGTGTCCTCGGTTTATTGGGCTCCAATTATGAACAATACATGATTACAAATGACGCACAAATTCCCGTTTTAATGGTCAATCCGATTGAAACACCTTATGGCCAAAGCGTATTGTTCTCATAAATTATTTCAGCGCACACGAACTGGCACATTTGTTGCGTTTTATCAGACATTATGAATAAAATCAAATTCCTTTTTCTTTTACTAGCGTTGCCGCTGGTCAGTTCTGCTCAAAATTTTTGGGGCATTGGTCCTTTCACCACAATGCAGGGGCTTTTCAAAGTTTTTCAAGATGGTTTAGTAAGACAATTGGATCACATGCCCCCTTTAGAGGTGCAAGTTGGAGATAACATCGTAGGTTTCATCGCCAACAACCGCGACTTGCGTGTTTACGATGGGAAACAAGTAACTACGCTGTCCGGCTTGGTTAGTAATTTCAAGGTTTCCGATAATTTCATCGCGCTTCAAAACGGGCCTATTCTTTCTGTATGGCACAATGGCAAAGGTCAATGGCTAACCAATTTTGGTCGTCGCTATGTGGTTACTGATAGTCTTTTGGTGTTTGAAGATACACAAATGAATTCTGTGCGCGTTTGGTACAATGGTGTTGTTCAAGATTTGTACACCGTTATTGGGGATATTTATCTACCTAACTTTATTGGAGATAATATTTTGGCTTTTGAGGTCATCGGCGGCACGCACTACATCTTTCACAGCGGTAAAATGCATGAAATCGACACCTACCGCCAAAAAGTTGACTTTTCTTGTGGTCGAGATATTGCCGCCTTCAACGATCCTTTAACTCGAACTTTTGCCATTTACGAAAAAGGACAGTTTTTTGATTTGGAAGAAATGCACGCGTTGAAATTTAAAGCTGGAATTAATTGCATCACATATATCGACCAAAACCAAAACATGTGGTATTATCGAGGAGGCAATAAGAAAATTTTAGCCAACTATTCCCCAGATTATTGGGATGCCAACGACCACTGCGTTGTTTGGGGAGAGGGAGATCAATTCTTTGTTTGGGATGGTGTTCAAAAGGTGGTTGCAGCATACTACCGACCCGATTTTTGGGTTATCAAAAACAGCGTTGTGGCTTTCAAAAACCAATTGGGCGGCGTGGATTGTGTTCTCGATGGTCAACTTATCAATATCACCAACGAGCCAATGGTGAATCTCTTTATTTCTGGAGAAACGGTTATCATTGAATTGGCCAACAAAAATTTTATGGCTTATTCAAATGGACGTAAAATCAGGTCGTAAACGCGCTGGTATATACCAAAAACATATACTTTTGTGTAAAGCAATATTCAGCCGTTATGAAAACACTGTCCTTAAAACTTGACGAAATCTTGTTTCAACAAACCGAAAACATTCTTAGTAAGCTCAACAAACCCAGAAATCGTTACATCAATGAGGCTTTGGCATACTACAACAAAGTTCAGAATCGAAAACTCATTGAAAAAAAACTCGCCTTCGAATCCAATTTAGTTGGTGATGAATCCATGAAAGTTTTAGGCGAATTTGAAGCATTTGAATCCAATGAAGATTAAGAAAAATGAAGTTTGGTTGGCCAATTTAGATCCAAAGTTTGGTACAGAAGCCGGGAAAACAAGACCGGTATTGGTGGTTCAAACAAATGCGCTTAATAAGGTTCATGGTTCAACAATTATCTGTCCGATAACCACAAACGTGCAACTCAAAAGCGAGATTTTACGCGTTCACTTAAAAAAAGGAACGGCCTCTTTGCAAATGGACAGTGATGTAATGATTGATCAAATTCGCTCCATATACAACAAAAGACTGATTAAACGCCTAGGTTCTATTTCTGAAAATTTAGTGCAGCAAGTTGCTGAAAATTTGAAAATAGTTTTGGATTTAGACGATTAACCAATTGGTTTTAGTGATATTTGTCGCTCAATTCTATTTTCTATGCAAGGCGTTACCACACTCAACGAGTTTATTATTGAAAGACAAGCGGAATTTCCATTTGCTACTGGCGAATTGACCCGCATTTTGAACGACATCTCACTGGCTTCAAAAATTGTGAACCGTGAAGTGAATCGCGCTGGATTGGTAGATATTCTTGGTGCTCAGGGCAATGTGAATATTCAAGGCGAACAACAACAAAAGCTAGATGTGATTGCCGATGAGCGCTTCATTCAGGCTTTTAAAAGCGGCGGTGAAATTTGCGGCATTGCATCCGAAGAAAACGATGACTTTGTGGCTTTCGATTCTGAAATGTCGAAAAAAGGGAAATATGTGGTGCTTTTCGATCCTTTGGATGGCTCCTCGAATATTGACGTAAACGTTTCTATTGGCACCATTTTCTCCATTTTCCGCAGAAAATCTGAAGTAGGCACGCTAGCCACTGAAGCCGACATGTTGCAAAAAGGTCACGAACAAGTGGCAGCGGGATACGTGCTCTACGGTTCATCCACAATGTTGGTTTATACCACAGGTTGCGGCGTGAACGGCTTCACCTTAGATCCATCCATCGGTGAGTATTGTCTTTCACATCCCAACATGCAAATACCTGTTCAAAGTCGACTATATTCCATGAACGAAGGCAATTTATTGATTTGCCACGAAGGCATTCGCCAATACATCACCTATTGCCAGCAAGTGGATCCGCCAACAGGAAGACCCTATTCAGGTAGATATATCGGTTCTTTGGTAGCCGATTTTCACCGCAGTTTGATCAAAGGCGGCATTTACATTTATCCTGCTACAACATTAAATCCAGACGGAAAATTGCGTTTGATCTATGAGTGCAATCCTCTAGCATTCATCGCTGAACAGGCAGGCGGATTGGCAACAGATGGTTACGATCGAATATTAGACATCGAACCTAAAAAATTACACCAAAGAGCGCCATTTTTTATTGGTTCCAAAAACCAAGTGGAGCAAGTGATGCAGTTGATGCGGGAATGTGACGCGCAAGAGCAATAAACAAGAATAGGAATTCAGTGTTTTCTACCTAACTTTGCCGCCCCAAACAATCCGCATTTGCGCTTGTTGTTGGGAACAGTATTGTTTTTCCATCATGACCAACCAAGAATTTTTATCCCTATTCGCTGAGCAACACGAAGTAAAATTGCTTCGAGGCGCTTTGCAAAAAGACCATGCAAGCGTTTATTGTCAAGGACTTACGGGTTCATCGGCAGCGGTTGTTTTAGGTTTGGTGGCGGAGAAAATACAGGAAAACGCTTTGTTTATCTTAGATGACAAAGAGCAAGCCGCCTACTTTTTCAACGATTTACAGAATCTTTTTCCAAACAGCACATCCACATTCTTCTTCCCAGAAAGCGCTCGCGTTCCCTATGATTTCACCGAAAGTGATCAGCCCAATTTTTTGGCGCGTTCTGAGGTTTTGGATTTCATTGCCGCCGACAAAAAAGCTTGGGTGGTTACTTATCCCAAAGCATTGGCAGAGCGTGTCCCCATAAAAAAAGATGTGGCCGACAACACTTTCAAATTGGCGGTTGGACAAAATCTAGGCATCAGTTTTCTGCGCGATTGGCTCACCGAATATGGCTTCGATCGGGTGGATTTTGTGGTGGAACCAGGGCAGTTTGCCATCCGCGGAGGGATTGTAGATATTTTCTCTTTTGCCTCTGAAAACCCTTTTCGCTTGGAATTTTTTGGTGATGAAGTGGAAAGCATACGCGCTTTCAATCCCGCCGACCAGCTGAGTATCAAAAACTTACATCAATTGACTTTGATGCCCAATGTGGATCAAATTCTCAACCAAAAAGCCCACGTGAGCTTGATGGAATACATGGGTGCAGAAACGGTGCTTTTTGTACAATCCGAAGAAATCATTGAAGACGAGTTTAAAAAACTATATCAAGAGGCAGCCAAGCAATACGACATCAAAGCTGAGATGGGCGAAAAACACGCCATTCCTGATGATAAATTTTTGCATCCCACTGTTTGGAGCAAAGAGTTGAAACAATACCGCCACGTTGAGTTTGGTCTGAGTTCACGACAAAAAACCAACGAGAAAATAAGCTTCGATTTCAAAGAACATCCCGCATTCAACAAGCAATTTGATGCACTTTTCAAAAATCTTCAAGACCGGAAAAAGAACAAAGAATTGTCCTTGGTTTTTTTCAATCAAACTACACAAATTGAGCGTTTGGTGAGTATTCTCAAAGATGTGGGCGGCTCGGCAGAATTTACCGCTATGCCCTATGCTTTGAGTCGCGGATTTGTTTCCTCTTCGCTCAAACTGGCTTGTTATACCGACCACCAAATTTTTGATAGATACAATCGTTTTCGCCTGAAAGAAGGTTTCCGACAAGCCAAACAAGCATTGACTTTAAAGGAAATTTACAACCTCAACAAAGGCGATTATGTGACGCACGTTGACCATGGGGTTGGACAATTTTCTGGCTTGGAAATGATCGATGTAAACGGCAAACAACAAGAGGCTGTGCGCTTGGTGTATCGCGATGGAGATGTGCTGTATGTATCCATTCATTCGCTGCACCGCATTTCGAAATTTACCAGTCAAGAAGGAGCCGTTCCGAAAATGAACAAACTGGGCACTCAAGCTTGGGCAACCCTGAAAAACAAGACCAAAAAGCGCATCAAAGAACTCGCTTTCGACTTAATTCAGTTGTATGCCAAACGCAAAAGTCAGCCCGGATTTGCCTTTGCTCCAGACACGTATTTGCAACACGAATTGGAGGCTTCATTCGAATATGAAGACACGCCCGACCAATTGAAAGCAACGGTTGCCGTTAAAAAAGACATGGAATCCGAAACGCCTATGGACCGCTTGGTTTGCGGCGATGTTGGCTTCGGGAAAACAGAAATTGCGATTCGTGCAGCCTTCAAAGCCGTGGCCGACAGCAAACAAGTCGCGATTTTGGTTCCGACAACTGTTTTGTGTTCGCAGCACCACCGAACCTTCAAAAAGCGCTTGGCGGATTTTCCGTGTAATGTGGATTACATCAACCGATTCCGCAGCGCCAAAGAAGTCACAGAAATTACGAAAAAGCTCAAAGAGGGCAAAATCGACATCATTATTGGCACGCACAAAATTGTCGGTGAACGTGTCAAATTCAAAGATTTGGGCTTAATCATCATCGACGAAGAGCAGAAATTCGGCGTGTCGGTAAAAGACAAACTGAAATTGCTCAAAGAATCTGTGGACACCTTGACATTAACCGCAACGCCTATTCCACGGACTTTACAATTCTCCTTGATGGGCGCCCGCGATTTGAGCATTTTGAATACACCACCAGCCAACCGCCAACCGATTTTGACTGAGCGCATTGGCTTCGATCCAGCCATTTTGAAAGACGCCTTAGAATACGAACTTTCTCGCGGCGGGCAGATTTTCTTTGTAAACAACCGTCTGAACAACATGCCTGAATTGGCTGAATTTGTTCGACAATTGGTTCCCGGCATCCGCGTGGCGATTGGTCACGGTCAGATGGACGGAAAAGATTTAGAAAAAGTGATGATGGATTTCATCGACCACAAATTCGACTTGTTACTATCCACCACGATTATAGAATCCGGCATTGATGTGAGTAACGCCAATACAATCATTATCAACGAAGCGCAGAATTTTGGTCTGAGTGATTTGCACCAAATGCGCGGTCGTGTGGGTCGATCCAACAAAAAAGGCTTCTGCTACCTCATTACGCCA
>DIUF01000102.1 GCA_002422285.1 Flavobacteriales bacterium UBA6165
CGCAAATTGAATCAAAGTCGTTGTTACAGAAAATGATTGCTTTTGTGGTTTTTGCCTTGAGTTTCGGGACTATCAAAGCACAGGAAACCACGAGCGCAGAACCAATTGTAGAAACTGTTTTGACAGACTCCATTCCACCTGTTCAAAAATCGGATTCAATTGAAACCAAGCAAATCACAATTCGGGGCAGAATAGTTGACAAATCAGATATGGAGCCCATATTTGGATGCCGCGTTATGTTGTTTGGACATGAGGAAAAAGTACTGTCCGATTTTGATGGGAAATTTGAAATAACTGTAAGCAGAGAAATCAATGACACTTCACAGCTTGTTCTTCTAATTCGAAATATGGGGCAAGAAACGAGAGTTGTAGTTGTCAATCCTGATGAATACATCGAAATAGAACTGGAAGTTGAGATTTATGAAACCATTACTGTTGGCATGATAGTACGTCGGCCAATTTATAATGAATTTGGCTTCGGCACCACAATCCATTTTGACCGATTTGGAAGACGGGTGGATTGAAATTCGAATAATTTATTTTCTTTGCAGTATAAAACCACTTGATTATGAGTTTATTCTTGAAAGCCAAACATTGGCAACTGTTTTTGCTGCTATTCGCGCTCCCCATATTTTTATTCATGATAGGCATAGCAATGTTCTTCGCGAATTTAGATTTTCAAGTTCTCGCGGAGTCTGAACCAAGTCCAGAGTTAATTATTGATCTGTTTTCTAACATGTCATGGATTTTTGCACCAATGATTGTAGTTTTTATCATTCAATATTGTTGGTATTGGTCTGTTGCCATCGGATTAAAACGATTTTTGCCAGAGGGCTTAGCTATAAATAGTACTTTGTTTAAAGTGTGTTTTTTTGTAAGCCTGATTTATATCTCTAGTTTTGTTTTGCTCTCGTTTGGGTTTTCACAATTTTTGAAATCAATTTTTGATAGTAGCATAGACGGCAGCATCCAACCTAATTTTGTTATTGGACGATCCATTGCTGCATTTTCAATGATTTTCCCGCTGCATTTGTTTAGCACGTTCAGTATGTTCTACATCATTTATCACTCTGCGAAAACCATCAAAACGGTGAATGCCCAGAAACAAGTAACGTTCTCAGACTTCATCGAAGAATTTTTTCTAATCTGGTTTTTTCCCATTGGCATTTGGTTCATTCAGCCAAAAATCAATGCCATTTTCGAAGGAAAACAGCTTGAAGAGGATGGCGTTTATAACAATTGATTTCTAAGAATATCACTTCTCTTGTTTCCAATCCAACTTGTAAAAGAATCCCACAACCAAAAAATCGCGACCGGTTTCGTCTACGATTTGATAATCGAATTGATGCAAATAGCCCAATTGAAATTCGATAGAACTATTCAATTGATAGGCAAAGTGAATTTGGGAGCGATTGCGTTCAAAATAGGGCGCTCGATTGGTGAAAAACAGCTCGTTGTTGGCGCGGATTGACAGTTTGCCTGATTTGATGTGTTTTTCGAGTAGGGGATGGCTCACTCCGAAACGCAGCCGAAATCGATTTCTGTAGCCGTTGTTGGTAAATCGAAACTCGGCTCTATATCGATGTTCAATTTTCAAGCGTTTAATTTTCTGATTCAAAGTAAATTGTGGCCAAAGTCTCAATTCATCACTGCGGATGGGTTCAACAAAAGTCCCGCCCTCACTGTAGGTTCTGTATTGACCAAATCCCAATGCTAAGGTCGAATTCTCTTGTAAATCATAAACAAGAGCGCCTTTGTATTCATAATAATGAAAATGATCATAAAAACGCAACGAGCGAATTTGACCTTCCACAAACATCGACCAATTGTCGTTAAATTTCACATCCATGTGAAGGATATTCCAAGACCCCAATGTGCTGTCTTGTGCTTGATATGAGAGTCCATAAAACACAGAGCAAAATAGGATCCAGAAACGCATTGTTTTCATAGTCACGCGCAATAATTTTCTGCGAAGATATAACGCAAATCGATTTGAAGGTATTCTGTCGGCAAATCCGATTAGTAACTATCTTTGCAAGCGTAAATTGACACTGATCAACGAATAGACATGAAGTACAATCTGAGTGAGATTACCGATTTAATCAAAGATCGCCGAACCATTTATCCTGAGCAATTCAGCGAGCGAAAAGTGCAGCGCGACCAAATCGAACGCATCTTAAACAATGCCATTTGGGCGCCAACACACGGCAACACGCAACCTTGGCGTTTTCAGGTTTTTATGGAGAAAAGTCGTGAAAGTCTTTCTGATTTTTTATCCAATTGGTATGTGAACAACACGCCTGAAGATCAATTTAATCCGAAGAAATTCCAGAAATTGCAAACGCGACCGCTCCTTTCATCTGTTGTGATTGCAGTAATCATGGAGCGCGATCCAAACGGACGCATCATGGAATTGGAAGAAATTGAAGCTGTGGCCTGTGCGGTTCAAAATATGCATTTGACTTGCACCGCTTATGGTTTAGGCGGATTTTGGTCGACACCGAAAGCTATTTACACTTCAGAAATGAATCAATTCTTGGAGATAGGTGAGCAGGACAAATGTTTGGGGCTCTTTTACGTCGGATATCCAGCAATTGAATGGCCGAAAGCACACAGAAAACCAATCGAATACGTGACCAGATGGAGGCAGGATTAGAGCATTTTGATATGGGTTTGGTGAATTACCGCCAACATCCTACTAACGTAAATTTTATTGTTTATCGCTTCAAGGATATTCATCGCGCCGACACTTTTGAAGAGAAGTTGAAAGTAGCCAATATATGGTATGAGCGCTCAAATCCTGAAGAGGATGAAAAGCAATTGTACATGTTCGCGGTTGAGAAAAAATTCTTCAATAAAACACAAAAACTGAACTTTGAAACCGAAGCCAAGCACAAAAAATTTTTAATTCCTCACAAAGTATTTCGAAACTTTTTTGTCTTGTTTTTTATGTCGCTTATTGTGCTTGCGGCAGTAGGATATTGTCAGAGCAGAAAAGTGCTCCAAGAAGCTACGGAACAAATAGAAACCTCAGAAAATAATTTTTCTCATCCTCCAACGTTCTATCGCAGGATTGCGTCTTTTGGATAAATAATTATGCGTCACACAAAAGCACTCATAGCGTTTTTCTTATTTGGTTTGTTTGCTACAGACTGGAGCACAGGTGCCTTTGCCCAAACAATTGAATCCGTTAAGCGTCAACAGAAACGAGAACAAAGAAGAAAACAAAAGGACACCAAAACTTATCCCGATTATTTTGGAATTCAATACCGTCCGCTTGTCCCATTCAACGCATTTGGCGCAGGCCCCTTATTTTTAGAAGACACCATGGGCGTACATAATTCTATTGTTTCACCCGAATTTGGTTTTTCGGCAGGTGGTGTTATTCGCGTTGGATTCTCAGAAAGATTCGCCATTGAAACAGGAATCAACATGACGCGTAGAAATTACAAAACCGAGTATTTCGTTCCAGACTCCAATCTCTTTGCTAAAACCACAATTCGCAATATTTCTTACGACATTCCAGTTAATTTCTTGATTTATGTAAAAGTGAATAAATGGTTGTATATCAATGCTTCTTTTGGTAATTCATTTTTGTTTTTCCCTTCTAATACAGCAACACAGACCAACACTTTGCCACACAATTATCGAACAGAATCTTTGATGTTTCGTTGGGTAAGATTGGCGCTTAATGCCAATGCCGGTGTGGAATTTAGAACTGAAAAAGAAGGATTTTTCTATGTTGGGGCATCATTTCACAGACCGTATAACAGCATCTACGCTTTTAGAACCACCTACCAATACATCAACGACCCGGTGAGAGCGGGTGGGGCCATGAACGGCACATTTTTCTCGCTTGATTTGAAATATTTCTTTCCAACCATCAAAAGCAAAGGGTCACCATTTCCTGATGGACCACTGGGGAGGAATTGATTTTTTAAACACCATTCGGCAAAATCATGATTTTACGCTTGTTTATTCATGACTTTCGTCATTTTCTTTGGGTGAATCGTGCATTACATTTGCAAAAAAATAATTATGTACATCACTATTGAACCATCACATACCTTAGGAGACACAAATGCGAATTTTCAGAAATTTTTTGGAATGTTGCGTTTGGATTTTTATGCTTCAACTCACGACTCTGGTGAACTGTCAGAAGATTTGGAGGCCTTTGATTATGCCAAACCATGGTCTGAGCTCGGTTTAGAAGCAGAGCAAAAAATAGATTTCGATAAATCGACAACCGTTGCTCAATTTGAAGCTCTGTTTAAGCAGTTTGGGCTTGGTGTTCAAGTAATGCGGAATTCGAAAGGTGTTTGGTTACAGACTTCAGCTACTGATGATTGGTCTTTGGCAGAGCAACAAGTTCGAGCACAAGAAATGGCGGGCGATATACAAGATGAACGCGAAATTGGAGATTACCACGAGCAGGAGTGATATGGCTGCTGGCTGCTAGTTACTGGTAACTGGTTACTGGCTGCTGGAAGAAAATAGGTAGAGGGCCAATTTAAATTGGCTAGAAGCTAGTCGCTAAAAGCCAGCCGCTAGAAGCCTTAAACATCAGCCAACTCCAACCAGCGGTCAGTTTTTTGCTCAATCTGTTCCATGATTTGGCTCAGTTTCATCGACACATTGTTCAGTTCTTCACCAGGAAGTGACACATCTGAGAGTTTCGCTGTGAGTGTTTCTTTCTCCTTTTCTAGTGCTGCGATTTCGCTTTCTAAGTTATCAAATTCTAATTTCTCCTTATAGCTCAGTTTACGTGCACGATTGTTGTTGCGGTCTGCATCGTCACTAAGATCAGCCTTTGTGGCGCTAGCAGCAGTCTTTTGCATGTCCTGTTGCATTTGCATGCGTTCGCGGTGATAAGCTGTATAATTCCCAGAGATATCTTTGATTTTACCATCGCCTAGGAAATAAAACACATGGTCGACCAATTTATCCATGAAATAACGGTCGTGTGAAACAATCATCAAGCAACCAGGATAGTTGGTCAAATAATCTTCCAAAACTGTCATGGTGTAAATATCAAAGTCATTTGTCGGCTCATCGAGAATCAAGAAATTGGGATTTTTCATCAAAACCGTCATGAGTTTGAGGCGATTTTTCTCACCTCCACTCAATTTATCGACATAATTCCAATGCATGGAACGTGGGAACAGGAAGCGCTCCAAAAACTGAGCAGCACTCAATTGTTTTCCTTTTTCAAGTGGGATATACTCTGCAATATCGGTAATCACCTCGATAACACGCTTATCAGCCGGCAAATGGATGTTTTCTTGTTTGTAATAACCAAAAACAACTGTGTCACCAATCACAATCTTGCCCTTATCTGGTTCGATTTCACCGCTGATCATGTTGAGGAAGGTACTTTTTCCTACTCCATTTTTCCCAATGATTCCAACGCGCTCTTGATTCTTGAACACGTAAGAAAAATCATCAATTATGGCCTTTCCAGGATAAGATTTACCTATTTTATGAAATTCTAAAATCTTAGAGCCCATACGCTCCATTTTGATGTGGATGCCCATTTCATCTTGTGCAATGCGTTGCGTTGCGATGGCTTTGGTGTCTTGGAAAGCATCCAAACGGGCTTTTTGTTTTGTGCCGCGAGCTTTGGGCTGACGACGAACCCAATCCAATTCCTTGCGCATCAGGTTTTTAGCCTTGTCAACTGTTGATTCCAATTGTTCGTGACGTTCTGCTTTTTTCTCTAAGAAATAAGAGAAATTACCCTTGTATTTATAAAGCGTATTGTCGTCCAATTCATAAATCGTATCACAAACATTTTCCAAGAAATAGCGGTCGTGGGTCACCATGAAAATTGTAGAATTGGACTTGGAGAGATAATTTTCCAACCATTCAATCATGTCCAAATCCAAGTGATTGGTGGGCTCATCGAGTACCAGAAATTCAGGTTCAGCGATAAGCACTTTGGCCAAAGCAATTCTTTTCCGTTGTCCACCCGATAATTGTCCGACAGGAAGTTCATTGTTCGCCAAATTCAAAACCCCTAATATCTCTTGGATGCGGTGCTCAATATCCCAAGCATTTAAATCGTTCATGGCTTGAGACGCTTTGTCAATTTGACCGCTCTCGCCAGATTTCAAGGCATCTTGGTAGCGTTTTACGGCCTGAATTTGAGGCATTTCATGATCCAAAACAACGTCCATTACCGAAGCGTGTTCTGGCATTGGATTGTTTTGAGAAAGATAAGCGATTCGGATGTCTCGGCGCCAAACCACACGACCCTCGTCCACATTGTCGAGGCCCATGATGCAATTCATCAACGTCGTTTTTCCACTGCCATTTTTGGCAACCAATGCTGCTTTTTGACCTTGTTCTATACCAAAGGTGAGTCCTGAGAACAATATACGTTCTCCGTAGCTTTTGCTAATTTCTTCAACGGATAAAAAATTCATGATTCTAGCGCAAACGATCTAAGGACTTGATCAAACTGTAGTCTCTTTTGATGCCCAATTGAGCCAAATAGGCAAATGGCAGGAGTGCACAAACGAGGTAGAAGCCCAAATGGGTAATGCGTGATACCCGAATATCATCTAAAGGTATTTCTTCAATTAAAGGTTGCGCATAATTCAATCCAAAATAAGCCAAAAACATATTGACTCCGACATACAACAAGGTTAGGAAAAATAAAAGTCGAGCCAAATTCAACTGCTTTTTGAGATTTTTATACGAGAACATCACAACCAATGCAAGAAGCACTAAAATGCCTTGCACAAGTAAAAGGGGAGAGAATCTGGTGAAGGATAGGCTTTGATCCTCTAAGTCTATATTGATAGGCGTGCTGCGTTTTATTTCTTGAGCAACTGCTTCCAGTTCTGCTCCTGCAAGGTTCAAATTCCCAGTAAGTGATATGTTTCTTGTGTTTAAATCAAGGGAAATGCTTTTGTTAATTCCTGTACCCTCAGCTAAAAATTCTAAAATTGAAATCCCCGAAATTAGTGCAGCCGATAAAGCAATAAAGACCAATAAATAGAGCGTTTGAACACGTTGTAGCATATCTTAATTTTGTAGTGCAAATAACCGAATAATTTTTGGTTTTGGCAAGATGAATCTGCGCAAGGCGAATATTAAAATAAATCTTAAAATACAATGCTTGCATAGTTTTATATTTGTTATAGTGCTTGATTTTTTATATATTGCGCTATGCGAAACAAGAAATACAGAGTTGTGTTGTCCATAGATGGTGGAGGAATCAAGGGTATAGTACCTTTGGTGATTCTGGACCACATTGTAGAAAACTTTAAAGCCATCGGTAAAAAGGTAATTATTCCGGATTTGGTGGATTTATTCGCCGGATCATCTACTGGCAGTGTGATTTGTGCTTCGTTGATGCACAAGAACCGCGACGGTAAGCAGCAATTCAAGATTAAGGATGTTTTGAATTTGTATCTGACCAAGGGACCACAGATATTTCGCAAGGAATTTTCGGAGTACTACAACAGGGGAAACAATCCTTTAAAAGTGGTGTTACAACGCAATTTTGGTAGCACCATGCTATCAGATTTGCATCCCGAATTTATGTTTTTGAGTTACGATTTGGTTGAAAACGAGCCTTATTTGTTCTCCAAAAAATCGAGCGATATCGGAGAGGTTTCAGTGGCTGAAGCATTGATTGCAAGCACAGCTGTGCCGGGCTATTATCCCCCCATCAAAATGCGTCAATATGAGTTGGCAGATGGTATGTTGGCCTGTAAGAATCCTGGGAAATTTGCTTACAACTACGCCAAGTTGTGCTTTCCCGGTGAAACTGTATTGATGATTTCTTTGGGCACGGGCTTCAAAAAAGATGAACGTAAAGATTGGATTGAAGACGAAGTGTGTAAAGCCCACGAGTATTTGTACAACATCAGCCAAATTGACCGCGACTTTTATTATTTGCGTTTGCAGCCAGAATTGAAAAGAGCATCTTCCGATATCGATGATACGAGTCAAGAGAATTTGAAGGCTCTGGTTGACGATACCTTGGATTACATCAATAGCACAGCTCATTTTGGACGACTTTTCGATTTAATGCACATAAAATTCGGTATGAAGTACGCGCATATTTGAAAAATATATACTTTTGTTTAGAATAATTCTAAACAACGATGCGTCACTACGATTTCCCAGTCCTTGAGTCCATTTTACCTATGGAAAGCGCCTGCACTCCTTGTGCTTGCGATGAAAAGAAAAGCAAATGTTGCAAGAGCTACAAAAAGAAAGGTAGGTTCTGCAAATCTTGTCCGAAGAAATAAAGAAACATTACATTAAAAAAGCCGCGCTTGAAAATCAAACGCGGCTTTTAAATTTTCGGTGAATTTTGATTAGTTCACTGAACCTTTCAAACCTGCACCAGCTTTGAAAGTTGGTACTTTCTTAGCAGCAATTTTGATTTCTTTACCCGTTTGTGGGTTACGGCCTGTGCGTGCTGGCTTACTGTTTACAGAAAATGTTCCGAAACCGATAAGCGCTACGTTGTCACCTTTTTTCAAAGATCCTGAAACAGCACCTGTGATACCGTCTAAAGCCCTTTTAGCATCTGCATTTGTCAAGCCTGCGCTCGCTGCAATAGCTGAAATTAGTTCTGATTTGTTCATAGTTTTTTTGTTTTAAATGTGATACTTGTTTTGTTGGCGTACCGACTAGATTTGATTAGTCAAATCAGCACCTGCCTTGAAACGCACTACGTTTTTCGCAGCAATTTTAATTTCTTGCCCTGTTTTTGGGTTACGACCCGTTCTAGCAGCTCTTTTAGAAACCGACCAAGAACCAAATCCGATTAAAGAAACGCGGTCACCTCCTTTTAAGGCACCTTCAATAGCTGATGTAAATCCATCAACAGCTTTTTTTGCATCCGCCTTAGACAAGCCAGACCCGGCTGCTACTGCATCAATCAATTCTGCTTTGTTCATAATAAAAAATTTTAAAGTTTGTAAATAAAATTCGTGAGCAAATATAGACTTTAGACCTTGTCAAACAAATACTTCCCAATAAAATCAAGGGTTTTGTTGAAAACTAGAGCCAAATGTT
>DIUF01000028.1 GCA_002422285.1 Flavobacteriales bacterium UBA6165
GCATGGAAATCCTTTGATTCCTAAGAACGAAAAATACAGTCGTTACAAACGTTTGAGCAATGGCAAGTATAAAATGAAAGCTGGATTAGGCAATCATTGTTGGCGCATGTGGAGCTCAACGGTTTTAACTTGGGATGGTATTGTTGTACCCTGCTGTTTTGATAAAGACGCCAAACACCAGCTTGGTAAATTAGACGAAAGTCCATTCAAAGACATCTGGAAATCTGATAAATATCGTTCTATGCGCAGAAACATTCTCACTTCTCGCCAAGACATTGACATTTGCAGCAATTGTAGTGAAGGCAGTAAAGTTTGGGTATAATTACAAGATTTTTCGTCTCTTAAACCAAACATAAATCCAAATGACGATGAGCAGCATAAGAACCATCACTGCGTGGTAGCCATATTTGTGATGAAGCTCTGGCATGTTGTCGAAGTTCATTCCATAAATACCAACAATAAACGTTAGAGGTAAGAAAAATGCAGCAAAAACAGTCAACAACTTCATGACCTCGTTACTTTTCTGTGCACTAATGGACAAATAAGTACTCAACAGGTTATTTGTGTCATCAATCACCTCGTCACAGTTGTGGATAAGCCCTAGCAATTGGTCTTTCACATCTTGCAAACTTGGCTTAAATTTATCCGGAACAACAATTTGATTCACAACAGCTTGAGAAAATTGTAATACTTTTTTTGCAATCCTTGACTGAGCCTTGTGATAGTACAAGTCTTCTAGCGAAATTTTATGATTTGAGCGCAGAAAAACTGAATGTTCGAGTAGTTCCACCTTTTTGGATAGAACCGCAATAGGTTCAAAATAGGTCTTAAGCATCCTACGCATAAAAAACAGCAGTAAATCCTCAACATTTGTAATTTCGTCAGGCAGGTCATTGAAAAAATCAAAATCCGCACGACGAATTGTAATCAAGCGTTTATCACTAACAAAAAATGCCACTTTATTGGTCAATTTGTTAATATTCGTTTGCCGTTCCGACATGTTGCCAGTGAAAGCACGTAAAATAATAAAAGAGTAATCTGGATAATTTTCAATTTTAGGCAAATGCCCCACCTCTAAACTGTCTTTAATTTGAAAAAAATCCAAATTGTATTGCATCGACAATTCAGTAATCTGACCTTTATCTGGATTCAAGATATCTATCCAAGAAAAATTCTTAAAACTTTGTTCTTTATGGTGACTGGTCATGGGAATTGTTTTTGGTAAAAATAAAAAATCCCGACATTGAAACAACATCGGGATTTTCAAAATATCATTTGTAAATTATTTCTTTACAAATCTTACCGTTTGTTCGTTAATAACTGCAAAATAAACACCTGAGGTCAAATTGGATACTGAGATTTGATTTTGTGTAGAAGATATTTCAGAAGTGGCTACTACTCTACCCTGTACATCTAAAACAACTATTTGGCCTTCAAAATTCAAAACATGTAATGTTTCGTCAGCTGGATTTGGATAAAGCACAACTCTATTCAATTCATCCCCTTCGAGAGATGCAAAACCAACAGTTTCAATGTCAGATGCAAAACGCGGCAACATCTTGTATTCACCAAAGCTGAACCACATTACACCTTGAGCATTGTATCCATTGCCTAAAGTTGGTGTGAAAGCATAAATGTCATCATCCACCAACATGTCGCCGTTTCCAGTATTCAATCTGAACATACCAAAACCAGCATTGGTATTCGTACAAGTTGCATTTTCTACACGTACCAAAACACTTTCATATTGCTCGCTGTTGGCTGCTTGAGTTGAAATAACTGCAGCAGCTGGCAATTCATTTCCTGAGCTGATAATTGTTGATGACGAAACACTCGAAATTTGTGTCAAACCGAAAAATTCAACAACGTTTCCAGTCAATTGAATTTCATCACCTAAACTAGGATTGATTGTGGTGTTGAAAACAAAAATACCATTCCATGCTCCAGTACCATCCTGAATAAAGAAGCCCTGACTTGGCCAAATGGCTGTAACAATACCTGAAGTGATTACCGTTTGTCCAACCAATGGAGAAATGCCATCAGCCGCTGATGAGAATTGTATGTCGTAGATACTAACTTCATTAATATTAGCATTCAAAACCTCGATATCATCAATATTTCTTGGACACACTCTGAATTCACTGAAAGCAAAATTAATAACACCAGTGATGTTGTATGATGCGCCTAAAGTTGGCGTGTAAGCATAAATCAAACTATGCACTTTCGATGAATCAGCACCACTGTTTATTTTCCACATACCAAAGCCAGAATTTACATCGGTGCATTCTGCATTCATCACTTCTACCAAAACTCCTTCATATGGTTCGGTTTTAGATTGTGCCGTTGTAATTTGAACTGCCTCAGGTAGTGCATTCCCCGAACTGTGATTCGTAAACGTTGTTACATTAGAAATTTGAGTCAAATTGAAAAATTCAACAACGCCTCCTGCAATTGAAATGCTATCACCAACAGCAGGCATATTTGTATTATTGAAAACATGAATACCAGTCCAAGGTCCCACACCATTTTGAATAAAGTACCCACTGCCATATACTGCGGTAACAATACCACTAGTTTCAACAGACTGCCCCACGTAAGGAGAATCTCCGCTCATGTTTGTTGTATATTGGATGTCATAAATAGATACATATCCAGCAGGAGGAGGAGGTACAGCACCATCTGTAATCACAACGTTATCAATTAAAATATGGTCTGGTGCTACGGTATTACGAATCGAAAAAATAAATTCACCAAGACTCGTATTTTGTGCGGCAAACGTTTGTGTATACTGTGTCCATGTTGAGGTCAAAGTAATATAAGGATTATAAGCCCCCGGGCCAGAAGGATCTGGGTATTGAGCAGAACCACCCGAATCAATGGTAACAATTCCTGTTCTTATTTGACCTGAGCCTTTAGCCCAAAAAGTAATAGAATAAACGGTTCCCTGCGTCATATCTATAGCACTTGTTGTGAATCTTTGGTGCGCACTATTGGTGTTCTGTAATCGACAAGACAGAAGTCCTTCTTGTGCATCGGAAGACTGCGTTATACTCGCAGCGGGTACATTAGTTGCAGTTGGAGAAACAACATTTCCGATCCATCCATCTGGGCTATTTGGTCCGCTCCAAGATTCAAAACCTGAGGTAAACACTTGCGCCATTGTCATTTGAGAGAAGGCTATTACTACCAAACTCAATAAACCTACTTTTTTCATGATTTCTATTTTTAAAATTGATTATTCTAATTGATTATAACATTATCCACACGGTATGAACTTGTGGCGTCTGTTCCATTTCCATTATATCTAAAGGCAACGTGGAAATTTCCGGTATAACCTTGAGGCATAAAACCAAAAAGTTGAATTTGACCTGATGAAATCCATGAGCTTCCGCTACTTGACCCTGCAATTGTTGCAGGCAAAGGAACCCAAGTTGCAGCATTTGGATTGGTACCATCATAATTTATCGAAATGTGTACAGTTAATCCATTATGAACCCAAAAAGCAGTCTGCGTTTGAAAACTTAAAGTATTGGTCCCATTTGAATTTATTGGAGGTGTGATTAACCAAGTAACATTATTTTCACCACTTCCAAATGCGGTTGCTTGAACGTGATTTCCATTGGCATCAGAGCCGCTTCTGCCTCGCCACACACGTGTACCTGTAGTTGCGATGTTTTGCCAACAAGACATGGAGAAATCAACATTATTGACTGCCGAAGAAAAATCTTCTGACACAGCATTTACTGGGTCGCATACTACTGGTCCTCCAGTGCAACGTTCGCCATTCATATTCAAATCGGAAACTCGACGCAGATACAATTGTCGAGTGCCATTGAAAATTCCCAATACAGCAATCAGAGAACCATTTCCAGAGGGCACCACAGTATTTGCGAAATTGGCATAGCCACTAGTTCTAACTATAACAGTGTTGCCGTTACAATCCACCAAATTTCTATTCTGTGTTTGCAGTTGAGCCGCATTAGCGAAGGTTAAACCCAAGTCGGATGTGGCAAACTCAACGTTTTCAATCTTTATTAATTTGGCAATCAAACTTTCGTCGGTTAGCACCTGTTCTAAAGTCACAGATTGAGGCTGAATGAATTTTTGTGTAGCTTGTTTGATTACATTTTTATCCACGTTCACTGAATCCAACTGCATCATCCCACTGAATTGAGTAAGCGTTACACCTTTCAAATAAACGCGTACAGAATCGCCTTCATTCAATCCACCGGAAAAAAGAGTGCGAATCAAAATTGCCCCAGTCTCATCTTGTAAATAAAAGTTTCTATACAAATTCCCTGATTTGTCATCTGCAGTTATTGTTCCGAATAAAGAAAAATCAGCATCAAATTTTATAGGCTGATTAGCAAAGGTATCTTTGAGGTCTTGTACCGTCAAAATATGACCTACTGGAATCTCATTTACAGGCGGCTCGTCCCATTTCTTTTTCACACATGATGTTGCAACAAAAGTGGCAAGGACAAATAAAAATAGTGTTTGAATTGACTTATGCATAGTTCAGAAATTAAAAGCTTAGAGATAACATGGTGAAAAAATTGATGCCAAACATGTAAGAATACATGGGCGGGAATCGATCTAAATCAGTGGACACATAGCGCAATTGTTCAAAACCACCAACACGAAAGTTTTGATTATTCAGGACGTTGTTTATGCTCACATTAAAATTGATAAAATACTTATACTTGATTCTCCAAGATTTACCGCCATAGATGTCCATTGTAAAGCCGGGATCTAAGCGCTCTTGACGAACAACATCGCGCCATTGAGGGTCAGATTCAACGAAAGACTCTAAAGCCTCAGCAGTTCTTCTGTCTGGATTAGGATCCAAATAGATATGATCAAAATAATTTAAGTTAAAGCCAACATACCAAAATTTAGGTGCATTATAACGCATACCCAATCCTGCTGCTGTCTGAGGCATCCCCCCAATTCGGTAATTTTTGAGATAAACTGTTCTATTTTCTGCCAACAACTCAGCGCTGTTGTCGCGAGAAATAGTTGCCACCGGACGTGAGTCATAAATGCTGAATCCAGTACCAAAAACTCCAGAAACACTAATTGTTGAAGTAGCTTTCCATTCTGCGCCAAATTCTAATCCTTGATGCAAAAGATTCACACCAGTCATGAAATAGTTTACAAGATTTCTGTATTCTTCATGGAAGAAACTGCGCATCCATACTTGGTCTTTGATAGTGGTATGGTACAAAGTAGCGCGACCTCTAAATTTTGGATAACGCACAATATAGTTGATATCGTAGGATTGCACCTTTTCAGTAGTAATTCCCGGAAGTATATCATGACGAGTTCTCGGTGAAACAAAAACATTTGATACCAATGGGGCTCGTGTCAACCATGCAGCATTTGCAGAAAGATATTGACGACCTGATATTTTATATGTAGCCCCAACTTTTACACCCCCCGTA
Organism: Flavobacteriales bacterium UBA6165; assembly: GCA_002422285.1. Taxonomy (GTDB): domain Bacteria; phylum Bacteroidota; class Bacteroidia; order Flavobacteriales_D; family Crocinitomicaceae; genus UBA6165. The sequence continues at coordinate 5,445 of DIUF01000028.1, forward strand.
TTAAAAGTAGATTTTTCGGATTGTCCGAATGAGCTATCGAAAAATCTAGCATTTCTCATATTACTCTCACGATAATATTGTGTAAAAGTGTAATTCAAGGCTGCGTAAACGGAATATTTGCTTGTCTCATGTTCGATTTGTGCAAAAGCATTATGTCGATCAATATGATTGTAATAATCATAACCATAAACGCCACCTTGTTTGATTAAAGCATTGGGCCTGTCCACATTATTAACCGCCAAGTTTGGGTCTTGCAAATCACGCTCAGCGAATTGGTCGATGTCTATCCAAAAATCACCACCGAGTAAGTCGTGTACTTGTCTATAATTTCTACTGCGGTATTTGTTCAAATTCAACCCACCAGAAAGCACTGTTTGTGGGCTAAAATATTTGGTAAAGAAGGTATTTATTCCAAATTGCACGTGGTCATTTCGAACTTCTTCAATAATATATTTTGACCGTGCTCCAGTAAAATTGTTCCCAACAATACCATCCACATTTTCAACGGTGTATAAATTGTTTCTGTTGGCGTCATACATTCCATGCCAATTGACTTGTTGTGTATTCACATCGTTTTGCCAATTGAAAGTAGCTTGGTCGTGCAAAAATGTTCCCTCATCAAAAAAGCTTGGCAAGTAACGATAATAATTTGGTCTTGGATCAGCTGCTTCGTACCAATTCAAGCGTGTTGTTCCACCTCTTCCTCCATTAACATAGGCTGAGGTAGTCATCTCGAAATCTTTATTTGGCTTGAAATAATGCGTTAGAATCGCAGTAGGTTTATGTACATTTCGAATTCTCGAATTGCGTTTTTCACCATTTTGAAAACCCCAATTCGGGTTGTAAAAATTGGTTCCAACTAAATCATAAATTTCTTGAAAAACTGGATTTTGAAGACCCTGATATGTCTTTGAGCCAAATCCAATGAAACCCAACGAATGCTTATCATTGAATTTTTTCTCTACACCAAGGTAATAAGAAATGGCATCCATGAAAGTTCCTTGTACATAACCTTCTTGAGCCCATCTGCGCGAAAAAGAGGCCGCAATAGCCCAGCCATTATCCATCAAACCCGTGCTATGTGTTACCATCACCCTGTGGCGATAGATACGGTTGGTTTCAGCAAAAGAAGCGCGTGTACCCGGACGGATCAATGATGCTCGTGCGTTTATTGAAGAAAAGCCCCCTATTCCGGTAAAGAACTCTCGTTCTGGAGAAAGACCTATATTAACCGTTTGATTTCTCGTTACGTCATTCAAGCCTCCCCAATAAGCCCAAATCGGTCGCCCCATTTCAGGATCATTCATCAATACTCCATTTATGAGAACACTAGTATTCATGGCATCATAACCTCTTATTCTGAAACGGGCAACACCAAAAGCGAAACCCGCAGTAGAAGTATAAACATCTCGCGATGCTTGCAACAAACCAGCAACATCTTGTCCGCCGCCATCTTGATCATCTTCATCTGAAATATTCAAAACGGGAACTCTCAATACCATACTATCCGCAGGCACTTGACTATTGGATGTTGTATCTGGTGGGGAAGACTCGGCTTGAGAAAAAGAAATGATGGGAATGGTTAGAATAGCCCAAACAATAACCACCTTATTAAGAGCAACTCTAAAGAGAGTCGAATAAAACTTCATCATAATCGAAAGCAATTAATATATCTAGTGCAATCGATGCTCATCTAAGTTTGAAGCGCAAAGAAATCACGGCACAAAATTATAGTATATCCCACAACCAAGAGCTAACTGTGGATAACTTAATGTTTTGTTAATAGAAATTCGAAGAATACATGAGACTAATCTATCTTGATTGCGTCACCAAAACTCAAGCTGCTGTTGAGCGTGCGTTCTTTTGGACCATCATCTGCAAATCGATCTAACAAGCGTTTTACCAAACCTGGATGATTAGATAAGTTATTCAAATACAAGCGATTCGGCTTGGTACTCAGATGTTTCAATACCTTAACCGCTTGAGCCTTGGTTTCGCACTCGATAACGAGCTTTATCTCCCAATCGCTTGCTTTAGCTATAGCTTTTAACGTATCATAGTAACCTGAATTTAGTTTATTCAATTTATCCATGAACTCATCCGATTCTCCAAAATAGTACTCATCCAGATTTGGAGAATAAAATACAAATACATTTCTCGCCGCCATTTATTATAGTGTGTGTGTTTAATGACGCGTCAAAAGTAGAGTGAAATTCAGGGATTATCAAATATTGTTGAAAAAATTATAAAAAAAGTAATTGATTATCATGTATTTACTATTCAAGCAGAGCAATTAACAACATAATTGATTCGTGAATAGAGCGTGTATTTGAAGACAAAAAAAGAGTCAATATCATGGATTCGTTTACTCCAAATTTTATTAAATTTGGAATTATGAAATTCCAACCGCTTTTCTGGATCCTTAGAATAACCAATGTAGTACTTTTCGATACTCGGTGAAAACAATATGTAAACGAAATAATCCACTCCATAAAATAAAAAAGCCCATCATAATGGTGGGCTTCTGCTCCTCCTTCCCGAGTGATCTCGGGACAAGCTTTGGGCTCAAACCAAGGACCCTTCCCGATTACAATCGGGATCAGATGCTCTAACCGACTGAGCCTAAATTTCAAATACTCCAGTCTGAATTATCCGAGAAATATATGAGACACTTTTTTTGTTCTTAATGTAACGCTCTGCCTTAAGTGCTTCAGTTTTGGATGAAAATGAAATCACTTTCTCAAGACGCCATGGCTGACCGCGTTTACTCCAAATTTTATTAAATTCGGAATTATGAAATTCCAACCGCTTTTCTGGATGCTCAGAATAACCAATGTAGTACTTTTCGATACTCGGTGAAAACAATATGTAAACGAAATAATTCACTCCATAAAATAAAAAAGCCCACCATAATGGTGGGCTTCTGCTCCTCCTTCCCGAGTGATCTCGGGACAAGCTTTGGGCTCGAACCAAGGACCCTTCCCGATTACAANNCTGATTATGAGTCAGATGCTCTAACCGACTGAGCTAAGGAGGAGTGTTGCTGTTTTGTTTAGCGAGTGCAAAAATATATAAAATTCAATATGCAAGAGAAAAATCAAAGAAAATTTCGAAGAAAAAACACAATTAATTGATAATCAAACTACAAATCATCGAAACCGAAATCGTCCTCATCATCACTAATGATTGTATCGTCATAGTTTTCATCGCTCACGTATTCTTCATCTATATTACTTGACCTACAAGGACGCAAAATATTCGTTTTGGAAACATTCAATCGGATTTCTGTTCTAATGTTCGAATCCTCTTGAATATACCCTTTTGCGAATGGTGTGCCAACCAATTCAACCAAAGTACCCTTCTTGAGATAGTCAAGTATGCGCATATTGGAGCCATCTCGTTTCCAAATTGTGCAGTTGACCCAAGTGGTCTTAGTTTTAGTCTCTCCGGTGCGCTTATCTCTCCAATTTTTGTTGTGCGCAACTGGGAAGTTAATAGCAATAACACCACGCTCCATTTCTCTAATCGTTGCGTCTTTCCCGATGTTCCCTATCAGTCTGGTTTCAAATACAGTAGCCATTTGTCAATTGTTTGCTCAAAGCTATAAATATTTTTTAATAATTCAAGTTGACTGATTTTTTTTTTGAACTTACCCATTCTTGAATTGATGAACTTGTTTTGAAACAAATTTGAACCTTAATTGCTAAATTAGCAGCGTAAATTCATCCATATGAAAACTTTAGGACTGGTATTCCTTATTACTTTATACTCAAACATTACTGTTTTGCATGCCCAGGGACAAAGCTCCAAAATAACTTTTTCTGCACGATTGGTAAACATTGCTGAGCCACAAAATTTTCCAGAAGACGCTTTTGGCGCGCAACTTTTCAACCTAGAAATGCCTACGCCAGACGGTTTAGGGTATCGTTCTTTTCTGCTTCAACAAAAAATTAAATCAAAAGAATATTGGCTAGAAAACACAATCCTATCTCCAAGAAACAATGGTGAACGCAGCACACCCCAGCCCATTATAAACAGCGAGGGATTTATTCCCACAAGGAAACTTTCAAACGGAAATATTCAAACTCTAATTGCTGGAATTCCGTCTGATAATACTTGCGCAGTTTCAAATGACGGGATTATGCTGGTAGGGATTAATTCTCATGTTTATGCTTACAACATCCACACCAATGAACCAGTTTTTGAAAACCACAACATCACGCTGACCAACATGTTTTCTTCAACACCAACATTGGGCTCATTTTATGACCCAAAAATCATTTACGACCCAAAGCGCGATAGATTTATCCTCACTTTTTTGAAGGATTCTTCTCCTGCCAATAGTCGAATTATCATGTGTTTCAGTTCAACTAATAATCCTGCTGACCCATGGTATGTTTATGAGCTTCCTGGAAATCCATTAAACAATAACCGCTGGACAGATTTTCCCTGCCTTTCCATAACAGAAGAGAAAGTGTATTACACCGCCAATTTGATTATTCCAAATGTTTCGTGGCAAGTTGGTTTTGACGGTTCGGTGATTTGGGAAATGGATAAAGATGCTGCATTTGCGGGTGCTGCTGACATCAATGCAACTTTATATTATGACATCAAATTTGGTGAAACCTTCGTGCGCAACTTGCATCCGGTGAATGGCGCTGATGGTACTGCCCACGAATTGGTTTGTTTGTCGAACCGAAATTTTGACATTACCAACGATACAATTTTCTACGTTCATTTTGTGGATGGAGAGCTGAATGTACAAGCCTTGAAAACAGATGTAAATTACGGTGTACCACCCAACGCGAGACAATCAGACACCAATACAGACGACCCCACCATGGGACTTCAAACCAACGATGCGCGTCCATTGGCAGGAATCATGTTTGATGATGAAATTCAATTTGTGTGTAATTCTGTTGACCCAAGCACAGGATTTTCAGCGATTTATCACGGAAGAATAACCTGGGCGGATGGCTTGCAAGTCACAGGCAATATTATTGGTGATGACACGCGAGATTTTGCTTATCCTAATATTGCTTGGTCGGGCAATGAAGATTGTGACAGGGAGGTAATCATTAACTTTTTGTACAGCTCACCAACGATTTTCCCAGGCGCAGCAGCAGTGTTTGTAGATAATGACCGAAACACCTCTGATGTCTTGGTGATAAAAGAAGGAGAAAACATCGTGGATCGCTTGCCTGGCGGCTATGAAAGATGGGGCGATTATACGGGTCTGCAACGCAAATTTGACGAAACGGGAATCGTGTATTCCTTTACCTATCATGCTTTGGCGGACAAAAGAAATACTGGATTTGGAATTGCTTTATTAAGCCCAGACAGTTCGAAAATTGTGGCGACTTTAGACATCAATAATCCGCTGCAAGTTTGTGGCAATTACCTCACGGCAAACGTCAGTGGCGCGATGCTTCCGCTACAATTCATTTGGAACAATGGTGAAGCAACATCCAACAACACATTCGGACCATTCTGCGTAAACGAAGAAATCACCTGCACCATTAATGACGCTCGTGGCTGTTCAGAAACAGTGAGATTCAATGCTGCTTTCAATCCACCTGCAGGGGACATGGTGATTTTTCCGAATCCAGCACCTGATTATGCTGTTGCGCTATTTCAAGTTGAAGGCACGCCAATCATCAAAGCAAATTTATACGATAACGCTGGAAATTTAATTGCAACACTCCTAGAACAACCAGCCACCAACGGCTTGAACCAACTTGTTTTCTCGATGGCTACTCTGGCACAAGGCTCCTACCATTTAGTGATTTTCGCTGATGGCAAGAAAATTCATCAGGAGAAGGTGTTGAAAGCGAATTAATAACTGTAATTTTGCAGCATCAAAATACCCCACAGCCATGCAAAAGAAACATTTGCTCATTCTTGTCCTCGTTTTACTGATTTTTGTGGATTTCAGTTTTGGTCAATGTGCCATGTGTAAAGCCAATTTGGAATCGAACATCGAGGAAGAAGTTTCTTTTGGTAAGACCATCAACACAGGGATTATTATGCTGATGATTGCGCCCTATATCATTCTGTTTTTGCTCTTCAGAAAAAGATTAAAAAACATTTTTTCGTCTTTGATAAAGGATTAAATCCCAACTTTACGTCACTTATTTAATTCTCATGACAAAATTCACTCGTTTGGCTATGCTTTTTTGCATGCCCCTGTTGTTGCTTGCGAACACCGCAATTTCCCAAAACAATCAATCGATCAATCAAAAGAAACTGAAAAAAGACCTTATTGGTCATTGGAAAGTAGTGGATACAGAGATTGAATTAGGCAATTTCCTTGAGGAACTAAACCAGATGTTTTCTGATTCAGCGGATCAGGTAGATTTTAACACCATGTTTGACGAATTAGAGCTATTAGAATCTCTAAAACAAACCTACAATTCATGGCACTTACACTTTTTTAAGAATGGAGATGTATTTTTTGAAATGAGCTTACCCTTGGTAGAAAACCTAACAGAGCAATTGAAATGGCGTTATAATGAAAAAAACAGCGACATCATGATTGCCAGATTGGATTCTCCGGAATATATGAGTGCGCTTGTCTTAGAATCCTACGATGTGAAAAATAAGATTATGAAAGTTCGTTTGAATTCAAATGGAAATTCAACATTGCAGGTAACTCTCTGGTTAAAGCGTGTCGGCAAGCCGAATAAAAAGCTGTATGTTCAATCAAAAATCAAGGCAAATAAAAAAATCATAGGTACATATAAAGTTTCGGATGTTGTTGGACTTGAAATAGATAACCTTGAGAATACTGAAGGGCAAGAGTATGTTGACATCCTTGCACAAACACGCACACAAAATATAACTTTCTATTCGGATGGCTTGTATGTGGTTCGAGATGCACAAACCAATCAAGCTTTGTCTAGTGGAACTGCACTAGAATATTTTAACACATGGATGATGTTACCCAACGATGTAGGTTTAATTTCAAATTTGAATGTAGAATTTTTAAAAAACAGCGCCATCATTTTCGTGAATAATTATTGGGGCGATGAAGTACAAATCTTGCTTGATAAAGAAAAGAAAATGGTTCGACCCACAGTACCTGATTTCAATTCCAAAGCGCAGAAAAAAGGTGCCAACACATTTATTACAGGTTCTTGGCGAGCGGTTCGCAACACCAATAATATTTTGGAGTTAGCCGCCACATGGGATGAGGAAATGATAGACGCCGAGGACTTCGCAGAATACTTCACCGTACATAATTATGTTTTTTATGCGCTTGAGGACCAAAAAGCTGCTGTTTTTGAAATAGATGCCAGCGGTAACCTGTCATTTGCTGGTTATGAAGAATTTTATGTTGCTGGAAAGTTAGTTTGGAATCAAAAACAAAGGATCTATGAACTTACAGATCTAGAAAACAATTACATCACCTTGGAAAAATTATCCAATGATTTTGTTCGCATTATTATTAAAAATCCAGTTTATGGGGAAATAAAATTCATCTGCGAAGCGAATAGCGACGCCATGGACTTCATGAGCTTTGTGGCTGATTTGATCCCGGTAAATAGTGATTGGGATTTCGATTGGTTTATCGAAATATTCAACAACGAATTTCGCCCACTAGAGGAAAACCATCCCATTTATGGGACATGGACTATTTCTACTTTGAGTGATGTAGAGATTGATGAATACCACTTGTATGAGTTTTTCTTCACATGGGATACCATCACAATTTTCAGCAATGGCACCATCGCTTTTAAATTACCGACTTCAGAAACTGATGAACTGGTTTTATGGACCCTGACTCAAACCAGCGACGATACACTTCAAGTACTGAATTTCAGCTTATTGAGAAATTTTGAAATCCGCTTTATTTCCGAAAATGAATTTGAAATTAAAGATCCATTGAATGAAGATCATCACTTCAAATTAACAAAAATCAAAGACAATCCCAAATATTCAGTTGTTCTAGACGAGCAACAAAAACTGATTGGTTGTTGGGTCGTTGATAGTACAATAGTCGCATATTCAGATGATTCAGAATCAGCAGAAACAGATATCTTGGATGAATTTGACATTCATGAAATTCTTGTTGATTTCATTACACACGAAAAATTCTGCCTGAATATACAAGGCCGATTTGAACAAACAATAACATTGGAAATAAAAGAGGGAAATACTGAAGAGGACGAAACAAATGAAGAAAATAAAATCGAGGATTTCATCCTTAACGATTTTTGGAATTCGCGCGCAGAACAGTGGTACTTCAATGAAGCGAATCAGGAAATAATCATCAATAGAATTTTTTCTTTGGAAATAAATAAAATCCTAAGTTTAACCGATAATACAATGATTCTTGAACATACAGACGCCAACGGTAAGAAAAGTACACTCTATTTGAGTCGCTAGCGAAGATTTAGGATTTAACATAACCGAGAACCTGCTCAGCAACTTTCTCCACACATTTCATCCCATCAATTGCCGCGGAAACGATACCACCAGCATAGCCAGCACCTTCACCGCATGGATATAGTCCAGCGATTTTGATGTGCTGCAAAGTTTCTCCATCGCGCGGAATTTGAATTGGGGAAGATGTTCTAGATTCAGGCGCATGTAAAACGGCTTCTTCTGTTACATATCCTCTCATTTTTTTTCCGAAAGCTACAAAGGCATCACGCAAACGAGAAGCAATAATTTCAGGTAAAACGTCGTGTAAATTCACGGAAACAATACCCGGTTGATACGAAGAAACAGGCAAATCCTTCGATTTCTTTTTGGCAATAAAATCTGTCAAACGCTGTGCTGGAACGGCTTGTGTTTTTCCAGCGGCTTCCCAACATTTCTGCTCCACGGCTCTTTGATAATTCAAACAAATGAAGGGGTCTGATAGGTCGCCGGGTAAATCTTCTGGTTGCACTTGAACCACGACTCCCGAATTGGCAAAAGGATTGTTGCGCTTAGATGGTGACCAACCATTGGTAACGACTTCGTTGGGTTCGGTAGCACAAGGAGCAACAATGCCACCGGGACACATGCAAAACGAATAAACACCCATGCCGCGCACTTGCTCCACCCATGAATAAGAAGCTGGGGGCAACAAATCGCCAGTAGCACAACCATGATATTGGATGTTGTCTATCAGACTTTGTGGATGTTCGATGCGAACGCCTAAAGCAAAAGGTTTGGCTTGAATTTCAATGTTTTGTTTGTGCAATAATTCAAAAATATCGCGTGCCGAATGACCTGTGGCTAAGATGACATGATGTCCTAAACACTCTTTTTCTCCGTTGATTTGAACGCCAGTAATTTGGTCGTTTTCAATAAGTAATTTGGTCAATTTAGAATCGAAATGCACCTGTCCACCGCAAGCAATAATCATCTCGCGCATGGCTTGAATAATTTGAGGCAGACGATTGGTGCCGATATGCGGATGAGCATCAACCAAAATATCTTCTGAGGCACCAAAATCAACGAACCAATCGAGCACTTGCATCACATTTCCGCGTTTCTTGGATCGTGTATAGAGTTTTCCATCAGAATAGGTACCTGCTCCACCCTCTCCAAAACAATAATTCGATTCAGGATTGATGATATGTTCTTTGTGAATTTTCGCCAAATCTCTGCGGCGTGCACGAACGTCTTTTCCTCGCTCAAAAACTACGGGTTTCAAACCCAATTCAATGGCCTTTAAAGCACCAAAGAGACCAGCAGGTCCAGCACCAATGATGATAACTTCGGGGGCTTCTGAAACATTTTTGGGAACGAAAGTTTTGCTTCGAGCCGACAAAGATTCTCCAACTGCTACTTGAACTTTCAGTTGATATTTAACGGGCTTTTTTCGTGCATCGATAGAACGCTTCAAAATCCTGAATTCAAAAGGCTCACGGATGTTTAAAGCAGCGCTTATTTTTTGATGCAAAATCTCCTGAGAAACATATTCTTCAGGCAAAACCACCAATTGCAATTCGTGAATCATTAGCCTTCGAAAGTCAAACTAAACCAAATCACACGATTGTAGAATCTATCAAATGGATTGGATAAACTCGTATTATCCTGAATTAGGGAATTAATGACGCCATGCGACATTTTGAGTTCCATTCCAAACTTGAAATATGGCAAGAAGAAATCAACGCCAACGCCAATTTGCGCGTGCACATCATGTCGTCGCAATTTAATAAACGGATCGAGCGGATTTTGTGGAATACGCTGTCTGCTCTGTAAGTCGATAGAATATTCGCCACCTCCAACGAAATAAGCAGCAAAATTATTGTAGCGCAATGTTCTGTATTTGAGTAAAATAGGGAAATGCAAAATGGTAGACTCTACAGTGGCTCTTTTCGGGTCGTTGGGTTCATTGTAGTAAAAATAGAGCACATCCTTAGCTTGAAAAGAAAGCGTTGGCACAAAGCGCAAAGTCAAAGTTGGATGTCCCAATTTCAAACTTCCGATGAACCCCAAATTAAATCCCGGATTCCCACTTACTTCTGTTTTCATCAAGCCAGGAGTTAGACTTGGATCAATGGTTGGGAGAGCCAAAATATTCGCGTTGTTGATGCCCAAAGTGAACCCAAAGTGTAGCACTCGCTCATCAAACTTCTTGTAATTCGGCGTGCGATAGACTTGTCCAAATGTCCAATAGACAGAACAAAACAGTACTATTATGACAACAAAATTCCTCACTTATTTCTTCACTTGATAAATGGTAGCAACGCCCATTGTTTGTTTGTAAAAATCTGCTTTTATGAAACCAACTTTTGCAAAGATATCGCAAAGTTTTTGTCCAAAAGGAAAAGCATTCGCTGATTCTGATAAATAAGAATAAGCCCTTTTGTCTTTAGAAAACAACTTACCAATGGTCGGCAAAACAAATTTAGTATGGAAATTATAGCCCTGTTTAAAAGGAAACTTATCAGGAACCGATGTTTCCAAAACTATCAACTGACCATTGGGAGTAAGCACGCGCAATATTTCCGCGAGCCCTTTTTCCAAGTTTTCAAAATTCCGAATACCAAAAGAAACGGTAACCACGTCAAAAGAGGCATCTTCGAAAGGCAAATTTTCGGAGTCGCCCACAATCATTTCGATGCGGTCTTGTAAATTTAATTTTTTGATTTTGTCGCGACCAACATCCAACATACCAACGGAAATGTCCAATCCGACGATTTTCTCAGCTTTGGTTTGCGCAAACAAAATGGCCAAATCGCCAGTACCTGTTGCAATATCGAGGATCGTTTTTGGCTGTGCATCCGAAACCATTTTCAGAACTTTCTTACGCCATTTCACATCGGCGCCGAAAGAAATCATGCGATTCAATTGGTCGTAGTTTCCGGAAATATTATCGAACATTTGGGCTACTTCCTCTTT
>DIUF01000061.1 GCA_002422285.1 Flavobacteriales bacterium UBA6165
GATAAAAGTATGAATACCGAGTCAATAGCAAATATTTTGAAATGTATCGCTCATCCAGTGAAATTGGATATTTTGGGCTTGTTAAGAGGTCAAAAGTCCTTGAATGTTTCTGAGATTCAAATGATGCTGGGATGTGATTGCGAACAATCTATGTTGTCTCATCATCTTATCAAAATGAAAGACAAAGGTATTCTAGCTTCTTCGAAACAAGGCAAAAACATTTATTACTCTCTTAGAATGGTAGAAGTAGCTGAATTATTGCCCGTATTGGAGAAAATTGAAAATGCAAAATAAAATAAACAAATATGAAAATCGAACAAATTTACACAGGATGTTTGGCTCAAGGAGCTTATTTCATCCATTCAAACGGAGAAGCAGTGGTAATTGACCCATTGCGAGAGGTCACGCCATACTTGCAGAAAGCGGAAGAACTTGGCGTCAAAATTAAGTACATCTTTGAAACACATTTCCATGCGGATTTCGTATCAGGTCATATTGATTTGGCAAAGAAGTCTGGTGCTACAATTGTTTTTGGTCCAAATGAAGCGCCAATTGGATATGATGTACATATCGCAAAAGATGGTGAGGTTTTTCAAGTAGGGGATATTTCTTTTGAATTGCTACACACTCCTGGTCATACAATGGAGAGTTCATGCTATCTTTTGAGAGATGCAAATGGCGAAATGCATAGTATTTATACTGGTGACACATTATTCATTGGTGATGTTGGTCGTCCTGATTTAGCTCAAAAGGTTATTCCAGATTTGACTCAAGATAAATTGGCGCGCCATTTATATCATTCATTGAGAAATAAAATCATGACTTTGCCTGATCATCTAATTGTTTATCCAGCACATGGAGCAGGAAGTGCGTGTGGTAAGAACATGAGCAAAGAGACTTTCGACACCTTAGGAAATCAGAAAAGCACTAATTACGCTTTGAACCCAGCCTTAACTGAGGATGAATTTGTTAAAGAAATCACAACTGGTTTAACACCTCCTCCCGCATACTTCCCTGAGAATGTTCTCATGAATATCAAAGGTTATGAGTCGTTTGATGATGTTTTAAATCAAGGAATGACTCCACTTTCTGTGGAAGATTTCATTCAAAAAGCTGAAGATACAGGTGCGCTTGTATTGGATACGCGTAAACCATCGGATTTTGTAGAAGGATTTATTCCAAATTCCATTAACATCGGTGTTGACGGTCAGTTTGCAGTTTGGGTCGGAACCTTGGTTTTAGATATTAAACAACCAATTTTACTGGTTACTGAACCAGGTAGAGAGGAAGAGGTTGTCACACGTTTGTCAAGAGTTGGATACGACAACACCCTTGGGTTTTTGGATGGTGGCTTTGCTGCTTGGAATGCGTCTGGAAATGAGGTTGATACAATTCAATCTATAAGCGTTGAGGAGGCCTTTGAATTGGCCAAGAATAATGACTTGCCCATTGTTGATGTGCGTAAAAAATCAGAATATGATAGTGAGCACGTGCAAGATGCCATGAATGCGCCTCTTGATTATGTGAATGAAAGCATGAAATTATTGGACAAAGACAAAACTTATCTGGTTCATTGTGCTGGGGGATATCGCTCGGTAATTTTTGCTTCTATCTTAAAAGCAAGAGGTTTTGATAATCTAATAGATGTTCAAGGAGGCTTTAGCGCCATTAAGAAATCTGAGAAATTCGATGTAACGGCATACGTTTGCCCTTCTACGATGCTGTAGTCAGATTTTAAAGGAAATACATATTATGGCTGTCGGATAATTTCGGCAGCCATTTTGTTTTGTTTATTTTGCTGAATCATTCAAGAATTCTTTACTTTCGCAGTCCTAAGTTGTTTGTGCAACAGAGATTGGACCGCATGTCACTACAATTATATTATCGGATTGTCTTTTGGATTAGTCTCATTGGTTTAGGGCTGCTCTTCTTTGATTTTGGTTTTGTGCATAGCAACGAAGTTCAGTATTATCTAGATCATAGTTATTTTATTATTGTTACTCTTGGTGTTTCGACTACCATTGTTCGCTATCTACAAAAGCCATTATTATTCAGAAGAAAATCGGCTTTATTTGACTTTTTGGTATTATCCGCTTTTCTTTTTCTGATCAAATTGAGGTTTATTGATGGATTAGATGAATATTATAACGATGATATTTACTGGCTTTCCAAACCTGTACTAATCAAATTTGCGGTTATTTTTTCGTTTATAAGAGAATTTGCTGAGCAAAAGGTAATATTTTCAAGAGCAACACTAAACCCTGCTCAGCTTTTTATTATTAGTTTTTTAGGCATTATTTTATTAGGTAGCGGATTACTTCTTTTGCCCAACGCTACATTCGATGAAATCTCTTTTCTTGATGCCTTATTCACTTCTACTAGTGCAGTGTGCGTAACTGGATTAATTGTATTGGATACTGCAAAAGATTTTACTCAATTTGGACAGACAATTATTTTGTTTCTCATTCAAATAGGTGGGCTTGGTATATTAACATTTGCCAGTTATTTTAGTTATTTTTTTAAAGGAGGCACTTCCTATGAAAACCAGTTGGCATTGAGCGATATCACGAGCTCAAGAAAGCTTGGTGAAGTGTTTTCTACTTTGAAATATATTATTTTAATCACATTTGGAATAGAATTTTTCTCAGCGATATTGATTTATACTTCTTTGGATTCAGATTCTTTTACATCTAATTTGGATATGATCTTTTTTTCTGTTTTTCACGCTGTTTCAGCCTTTTGTAATGCTGGGTTTTCTACACTTACAGACAGTATTTACGAAGGTGGATTTCGACTGAATTATTGGCTTCAGGTTATATTAATTCTGACTTTTGTACTTGGGGGATTGGGTTTTCCGATCGTAGTAAATATTTTGAAGTATTTCCGATACAAACTCAAAACATTATTTACAAGAAATTATCGGACAACTATTTATCGCCCTTGGGTGTTGAGTCTGAATAGTAGAATTACATTGATTACAACTTTTGCAATCAGTATAATTTCTTTTGTTGTTTTTTATATTTTAGAATATGAAAACGCTTTAGTTGGTCACGATGGATTTGGAAAAGTTATTGTGTCAATTTTTTCAGCAACTACTCCAAGAACTGCCGGTTTTAATGTCGTTGATACATCATCTTTGGGCTTTTCTACATTGATGTTGATAATTTTGTTGATGTGGATTGGTGCCTCTCCTCAATCCACAGGTGGAGGTATTAAAACAAGCACGCTTGCGATTGCTACATTGAATATTTTAAGTTTGGCTAAAGGGAAAACACGTATTGAAGTTTTTAGGAGGGAAATAGCAGACATCTCTGTAAGAAGAGCTTTTGCAATTATTTCATTGTCATTAATAGTAATAGGTATGGCGATAATAATGATAACCATTTTTGAACCTAATTTGTCCTTACTGGAAATTGCATTTGAATGTTTTTCAGCCTATAGCACTGTTGGCCTAAGTTTAGGTGTTACAAGTGATTTGAGTTCTGCGAGTAAATTTATTATTATCGTTGTCATGTTTGTTGGGAGAATTAGTATGCTTTCTCTCGTCATTGCAGTTTTCAAGAAAGTGAAACATAAAAGTTATAGGTATCCTCAAGTGGAAATTACAATAAATTAAAATGATTTAATATGAAGTATTTGATTGTAGGACTTGGTAATTTTGGCGCATCGCTCTCCATGAAGTTAACAGCTCAAGGAAATGAAGTGATTGCAATCGACACGAGTATGGCCAAAGTCGAAATGTTTAAGGAAAAAATTTCCCATACCATTTGTATGGATGCCACTGACGAATACACGGTTAATGGTTTGCCTTTAAAAGATACTGATGTTGTTATCGTAGCCATTGGTGAAGATGAACGTGCTAATTTGATGTCTACAGCATTATTCAAGAATTTGGCTGTAAAAAGATTAATAAGCAGGGCCATCAACCCACTGCATGAAAAAGTTCTTCAAGCCATTGGTATTGACGAAATTGTGCATCCAGAGGAGGAATCATCAGAGCGGTGGGCGAAAAAATTGTGTCTCAACAACGTTGTTGATTCATTTGAATTGAGTGACCAATTTAGCATCATTGAAGCCAATTTACCCACTGAGTATATTGGCGTTACATTGGAAGAGGTTGGTTTCAGAAGAAAATACAACATCATCTTATTAACTACTATTAAGAAGCGTGAAGTAAAAAGTTTGTTGGGTAAATCGGTTATGGAGTCGCGCGTACAAGGGGTAGCAACGCCTGATATGGTGCTCGAAGAAAATGATATTCTGGTGCTCTACGGCTCCAATGTTGACTTGCAAAAATTCTTGAAACACAAGATTGTGATGTAAATTTTGTTAACTTATGCCTATTCTAACTGGTCTTCAACAACTTTTAGCATTTTTTTTCGTTAATATTAACAAATCATACTCATGAATCGCAGCGTATTTGTATTAATTTTCAGTTTTATGTATTCTGCCTGTTTTGCTCAAGACATGGGAATTCATTTTGGGCATCAGATGTTTAGCTCTTTCCAATCCACCATCAATAATCATGGGATTTCAATAGGCTTAGATATTCCTAGGAGTGGTTTTGTAACTCCCTACGGACAAGTATCTCTTTTCTTGCCCTATAATTCAAATCCTGCAACCGACTCCATTTATCTTGGAGAGGCTGTCCCAAAAAACAACCAGGGATTCAGTAAGTCTGTTTTTGCTGATTACAGAGTAACTCATGTTTCACTCGAATTGGGAAGCATTTATTACATCGGAGGGGCCTATGATTACGGACTTTCGTTTATGATGCACAACAGTTTTAGAATAGCAATTTTTTCTACAAGATATATTCCTAGAAATTTTGATCCAGAAACTTATGAGTTCATTCAACCACCCGCCCCAAGCCCACCAATAGGTGCCAGATCCGCTGGATTGGTGCTCTATACTAATCTTGGTTTAGGACTTAAATATTCTTTCGATTGGGGCTCTCTTTATGGTATGGCAGGAATCGATGTTATGCTTCTTCCTTATCAACCACCCATCTCAATTCAAAGTTTCCTGGCTTATCATACCCGAATCGGTATTCGTCGTGATTTGAATTTCTCAGGCAATGCTGAACGTAAAGAACAGCGAGCGGCCAATCGTCGTGAAAGAAATTCATGGTAAAATCAGACTTTTTGTCTTTTTCGCACTTCGTTTTTTAATCTTTTCCTGACTTTTTTTCCGATTCAAAGCTGATTTTTTTACTTGGTATTTTCTTTGACGAGTTCTGAGCGAAATCAAACTTTCTACTCATGAAAATCGAAAAATTCACAATCAAAAGCCAAGAAGCCATCGTTAAGGCTCAGGAATTGGCTACTAACGCTGGCAATCAAGCCATTGAAACGCCACATTTGCTCAAAGCCATGCTTGAAATTGATCAAGATGTGCTGCCTTTTGTGTTGAAAGAAATGCAAGTGGATTTAACCAAAATCAATCTGGCGCTTGATAGCCAATTGCAATCTTATCCAAAAGTGCAAGGCGGTCAGGTTTATTTGGCTTCTCAATCGCAACAAGTAATTAATGCAGCCACCCAAGAAGCAAAAAACCGTGGCGATGAATTTGTTTCCTTAGAAATTTTGCTCTTGGCGATGTTCAAAGTCAGCAACACTGTCGGCAACATTTTGAAAGATGCAGGTGCCAACGAATCGAAATTGAATCAAGCTATTAACACATTAAGAAAGGGAGAAAAAGTGACATCACACAGCTCAGAAAGCAACTATCAATCGCTTTCAAAATTCGCAAAAAACTTAAACGAACTCGCGCAATCTGGTAAACTCGACCCTGTGATTGGTCGCGATGATGAAATTCGTCGTGTATTACAAATCTTAACGCGTCGCACCAAAAACAACCCGATTTTGATTGGTGAACCCGGTGTGGGTAAAACAGCCATCGCCGAGGGTCTTGCCCACAGAATTATTACTGGTGATGTGCCTGAAAATTTGAAATCCAAAACGGTTTATTCCTTGGATATGGGTGCTTTGATTGCGGGTGCCAAATACAAAGGCGAATTTGAAGAACGTCTGAAATCGGTGATCAAAGAAGTGATTCAGGCGGAAGGAGAAATCATATTATTTATCGATGAAATTCACACTTTGGTTGGTGCAGGAGGCGGAGGAGAAGGCGCTATGGATGCGGCTAATATTTTGAAACCTGCCTTGGCGCGTGGAGAATTGCGAGCTGTTGGTGCCACAACTTTGAATGAATACCAAAAATATTTCGAGAAAGACAAAGCTTTGGTGCGCCGCTTCCAAACGGTTTTGGTGGATGAGCCATCTTTTGAAGACGCAGTTTCAATTTTGCGCGGCATCAAAGAAAAATATGAAAACCACCACAAGGTTTTAATCAAAGATGAGGCGATTATAGCCGCAGTAGAACTTTCTCAGCGCTACATTACCGATCGCCATTTGCCCGATAAAGCCATCGACTTGATTGATGAAGCTGCCTCTAAATTGCGCATGGAAATCAATTCAAAACCTGAGGAATTAGACGAAATTGAGCGCAAAATCATGCAGCTGGAAATTGAACGTGAAGCCATCAAACGCGAAAACGACACGGAAAAATTGAAGCGCATCGAGAATGATTTGGCTCAGTTCAACGAACAACGAAACGCCCTGCATGCCCGTTGGAAAAGTGAGCGCGATGTGATCGACAACATCCAAAAAACCAAAGAACAAATCGAGCAATTGAAATTTGAAGCGGACCAAGCTGAGCGCGCTGGTGACTACGGAAAAGTAGCCGAATTGCGCTACGGACGTATCAAGGAAGCCGAACAAACTTTGGAGGAATTGAAAGCCAGCAACGAGCAGGAATCATCCAACAAACGCCAGTTGATTAAAGAAGTGGTGGATGCTGAAGAAATTGCAGATGTGGTTTCCAAATGGACAGGCATTCCGGTGAGTAAAATGTTGCAAAGCGAAATAGAAAAGTTGTTGCATTTGGAAGATGAATTAGGCAAACGTGTTGTCGGGCAAAGAGAAGCCATCGAGGCTTTGAGTGATGCCGTGCGCCGAAGCAAAGCTGGATTGCAAGACAAAGGGAAACCCATCGGCTCCTTCATTTTCTTGGGAACAACGGGCGTGGGTAAAACCGAATTGGCCAAAGCACTTGCTTCGTATTTATTCAACGACGAACACGCCATGACGCGCATCGACATGAGCGAATACCAAGAAAAACACAGTGTTTCGCGTTTGGTTGGAGCGCCTCCCGGCTATGTGGGCTACGATGAAGGCGGACAATTGACCGAAGCCGTGCGCCGCAGACCTTATTCCATTGTTTTGTTGGACGAAATCGAAAAAGCGCACCCCGATGTGTTTAATATCTTGCTGCAAGTTTTGGACGATGGTCGCCTGACGGACAACAAAGGTCGTGTGGTGAACTTCAAAAACACCATCATCATCATGACTTCGAACTTGGGCTCAGACCTCATCATGGAGAATTATGAAGATTTGCGTCCTGGCACAGAAGACGCTATTCACGAAAAAACCAAGTTCCATATTTTTGAATTGCTTAAAAACACTTTGCGCCCTGAGTTTTTGAACCGCATCGATGAAACTTTGCTCTTCACACCATTGACGAAAGCCGACATTCTTGCTATCATCGATATTCAGTTGGATAAGTTGAAAGACACACTTCGAGAAAACGATATTCGTTTGCATGTAACACAGGAAGCTCGAGAATATATTGCCAAAGCAGGCTTCGACCCACAATTTGGTGCTAGACCTGTGAAGCGCGTCATCCAACGCCAAGTGCTTAACGAATTATCGAAACAAATCTTGGCTGGCAAAATCGACAAAACCAAAAACGTGGTGATGGACGTGTTTGATGACATGGTTGTTTTTCGAGGTCCAGTGAGGGTGGAGGAGGAGGTGTGATGAAAATTGACTACTTTTGAATAAATTTATTGACTGCAGAATTATGACAAGCATAAATTTAAAGGCTTATTCCGATGATCCAAGTAAGATTAACGCTTTGATGGCTTTTATGAAGGCGTTAAGCATAAAATTTGAGTTTACCGATAAGGATGAAAAACCTTACGATGACGCTTTTGTAGCCAAAATTCAAAAGTCTCAAGACGATTACAAAAAAGGAAAAGGTAAGACATACACTGTAGAAGAACTGAATAAGTTATGGAAATAGTATTTCTGCCAGATGCCGATGCTGAATTGCATTATTGGGTAAAAACAGGAAATAAAACCATTCTTAAAACGATTACTCAACTTATTGTTACTATTCAAAATGACCCTTTCACTGGACTAGGTAAACCAGAACCACTAAAACATAAGCTGCTGGTCTGTGGTCAAGAAGAATCAATAAAGAACACCGTTTGGTTTATGAAGTTTTGGATGAAAAGATCTTAATACATTCAGTTAAAGGTCATTATTTTTAGAAATGTTCTGGCAAAATCGCCAAAACCAAAAACATAGTGATGGATGTGTTTGACGACATGGTTGTTTTTCGAGGACTGGTGCGGGAAGAGGAGGAGGTTTGAATCAATCCAAATCTAAAATTTTAATTTTCTTGGTTTCCAAATCAATGAGTTGTATGCGATGCCTTAAACCTGTTGGCGGCGCAATACTACCGTCTGCTTCAAAAACATTAAACTTATCCACACGTTCTGCCACCAAGTATTTGCCATCGGGCGAGGCATCAATGGTTTGGATCCAATTGGCGTAGTATTGTGGGCGGAAGAGCTCGTAGGAGCCGTCAGATACTTTTACCTTAAAGATTTCTCCTATGGCGTAATGAGACAAATAAAAGTATTGACTATCATGAGACCAACATCTAGAATTTGCGTAGTTTGGGAATTCAGAAACTTCGATTATTGGAATAAAATTAAAAGGGCTTTCGTCGAGGTGGGTGTGAACCCAATACCAAATATTGTCAATAATCTTTTCGGTCAATAATTTGTTGCTTGTCGAAATTTTTGTAACAAAAACTGGAAAACTCTGTGGGTCACTACTACCAAAAGTAATAGTATCCACAGAAAGGTTTGACAAGGATTTTCTAAGCCACTTTCCGTTTTGTCCTAAATTTGCAGAATATCCCCAATACAAATAATTACCATCAGCGGACCACTGAGGGCACAAATTTGCACTATTTTGAGTAAACTGCACAAGCCCAGTGCCATCATCTTTTACCAAATAAATTTGATAAGATGGGTAATGTACAAAAGCAATCCAACCTTGGCTGCTCCAAGCGGGTTCTTCAATAACGCGCATACCATTGGTAAGAATTGTTTTTTGAGTAGTTTTAAGGTTGTATTTTACCAGTTGTTGCAGGTTAGCCTCACTATTTTCGTAGTAATATACAATTTCGTCAGGATTACTCGGATTAAACTGAGGAACACGGTATTGATATTTGTAGTTTGTAAAATATGGAGTAACAGTTTGCGGATTAACAAAATCGCTTTCGGTGGGCTCTTCCATCCAACCATGCTCAAGGTCGTTGTAGGGAGGCTCAAAGGGGAAAGGTGTCTTGTCTTTTTTGCAGGAAATTATTCCTACACAAGCAAGTAAAAAAGATATGTGCCATAGCTTTTTCATCAATCCAAATCTAAAATTTTAATCTTTTTTGTTTCCAAATCAATGAGTTGAATTCTATGCCTCAAACCTGTTGGCGGTGCAATGCTACCATCTTCCTCAAAAACATTAAACATATCCACACGTTCTGCAACCAAGTATTTACCATCAGGCGAGGCATCAATGGTTTGTATCCAATTGGCGTAATATTGCGGGCGGAAGAGCTCGTATGTGCCGTCTGAGACTCGAACTTTGTATATTTTACCTGTTGAATAGTAAGATAGAAAAAAGTATTCACTGCTGTGGGACCAGCAATAAAACATAGCATTATAATCATCAATTGTCATAAAATCTACAATGGGGTGTAAGTTTAAATTAGGATTATTCAAATTATGAGAAGCATAATATCCTGAATTATTGAAAGACATTTTAACCAGCATCTGATTATTTCGAGATATTTTTCTATCGCGTGAAACATGATTATAATTAGGGTCGTTCATGTGAATAATTGTATCAGAAAGACTCAAATTGATACTCTGTTTCAGCAAGTTTCTCAAATTTCCTAAAACGGGTTCATAGGAATATGTTAAACAGCTTCCATCTGAAACCCAAGCGGGGTATAAGTTCGCACTATTTTCCGTAAACTGCATAAGCCCCGTACCATCATCTTTCACCAAATAAATTTGATAAGAGGGGTAATGTGCAAAAGCTATCCAGCCTTGGCTGCTCCAAGAAGGTTCTTCAATAATGCGCAGACCATTGGTAAGAATTGTTTTTTGAGTAGTTTTAAGGTTGTATTTTACCAGTTGTTGCAGGTTAGCCTCACTATTTTCGTAGTAATATACAATTTCGTCAGGATTACTCGGATTAAACTGAGGAACACGGTATTGATATTTGTAGTTTGTAAAAAATGGAGTGACAGTTTGAGGATTAACAAAATCACTTTCAGTTGGTTCGTCCATCCAGCCGTGTTCGAGGTCGTTGTATGCAGGTTCTAAGGGAAAAGGTGTCTTATCTTTTTTACAAGAGGTTAAAAGTATAAGCCCTAACAAAGTCAATGAAGATAGCCGTTTCATAATCTTAAAGTTTTACAAAATTTCTAATGACCATCTGATTTCCATACATAATCCTACAGACGTAAAAACCTGCTTCAAGGTTGGAAATATCTATATGTTGGGATGCGTCTGCCGAATTGACTTGCATCACTTTTTGTCCGGTGAGATTGATGAATTCGATTTGGCTTGGTGCGTCACCCAAACCTGTTATAAAAAGCTGTTGACTGTTATTCGGATTGGGGTAGAGCGTTACATCAGCAAATTCATCATTCTCCTCAACGCTCAGTGAGATATTCGTTTTTACATGAAGGGAAAACGCAGCACGAGCATCATCAGGATGAACGGGCAACCATAAATCCATTGGATTGCCATTACCGTCATCAGTGATGTGGTAACAATAGCTGGATGTGGTAACTGTAATCAATCTTTCTGCACCTTGCTCTGTTTCATTGTAAGTGTATGATAACCAAGGGGCGCAAAACTGATTGGTACTGTTGTTAAATCCATCTGTTGAGCTAGGACGATCCCAATGGTCAACAACGGTATGTTCAATCGGAATGGTCATTTCAAAATCCTGCTCAACCAAATAGCGGTCTGCAACATAATTGCCCGAGCTCAAATCATAGATATTATCTTGTATGAGCATGTTTACATCAGTTGCATCTAGGGTCGTTGTTTTATCAACGGCTTCATTGCTGTGTAGCACATAATAGTAGGGTAAAGTAATGTTGAGCACTGCCAAACCTGCATTGATACGACCATAACCAGAAATCACGTCCCATCCAACTTGATAAGGAAAATTGCCAACTTGATCAGTTGCAGTCTTCTTCAAAACATTCTCAACATCTTCATGGGTGATGTCGTTGGGGTAGTTTTGTTCATTATTAAGTAGGTTGTGTTGTCCGTGCATAATGGCTGCTGTGCCAGCAACGTGAGGAGTTGCGAAAGAGGTTCCGGGAGCATTGTGATCACACTGCGAACCGTTTCCATAAGCATGAGCAGCGGTATACACATCTTGTGATCCTGGAGCTATGAAGTCTAAGTCGGAACCATGAATTGAGAATCCAGCAGTTGCTCCAGATTGGTCGTTGGCTCCTACCTTCATTATCCAATTTTCATCGTACGAAGCAGGATATAAAATACTTACTGCGACTTGATTATTTTGTCCAATGTTACCGCTGGCACATACAAGCATTGAATTATTCACAAAGGCAACATTCACAGCTTTTTTCAAAGTGACAGATGGTAAAACAGAGCCCCAGCTGTGGTTTTGTATGTGCAATCCAAATCCATAGCCAGTATTTGGACTATTAATTGCTCCTTCAACAATTGCTTCAGCAGCTTGTGAATATAGAATAGGAACAATGTCTTCAGGAGGAAGTGATGTTTTTAGTCTCATGTCGTAAAGTGAGCAACCTCTTTGCTCAGGATCATTGTCAAAATCTCCACCTGCTACTCCCGCTGTACAAGAGTAGTTGTTTCTAATTCCTCCTAAAACACTTGCAACTGCGGTACCATGAACAAAACTTCCACTATCGCCGAGCAAAAAAACATAATTACTGGGTGAGCCACCATTTAAAATAGTATAATCTTTACCTCCTGCTATTTTTGAGTCTTCAAACGATGCATTGTTCCCGAAAGTCATTCCTTGAAATTCAACATGGTTCCATCTAATTCCATTGTCGTAAACACCTGCTTTTGTGTATTCTTTACCGACTGCACCTAATTCCCATGCTAGCTCTATGTTAATACCATGAGATGGGGAGTTTAACCCACTGTGGTAGTTAACATCATTTGGTGTTGATGCCAAAAAACCAAACCCATTCACCTCCCCATAATGCACCATGGGTTTCATAGTATTCAAACTATCTATAGCCTCAAACAAATCATATTCTTCAGGAAACATCACCGAAAGCGTTGCCCAAAATGCTGGAACGGGAATCGTGTCTCCCAAGCGCGTTATGGATAAAGAATCTGCAGTGGTCATTCTGCGGAATATCTTAAATGTCGGCAAACGCCCCGCATCAAAAGGAAATTTGGCGTTTAACGAATCAATCACATATTCATGCACAAAGTTTTTCAATAAACCTGCGTCAAAGTTCTTTTTGTCCACGGCATCGAAATTCATAGCGCTTTTGTCGAATCGTACAATCAATTCATTTTGGTTGTAAACTGGCACACTGTCTATGTAAACAGGTATAATCGGTTTCTCATATACACTATACTTAAATGTCACATTTCTATAATTCCCCATTGTGTCTTGCATCTGCCCAACCACAATTAAATTCTCATCCAAATCAATACCCATGGCTGTTGGTTTGTCGTTCAATCCAAATTGGCTTTCAAAAGATTTTACGGAGAAAATTTGTCCGTCCGCGGTGTAGCCCATGGTAACAATATCAGAATAAGCACTGTTTCTTGCCGCACCTGTCACAAAAATTCGATCTCCACGAACGACCAGCTGCACGGCTTCGTCGTCTTGGTTGGCCAATCCGTTAAATTCTCTCGACCATTGTAAGGTACCTGCACTGTTGTATTTCAGAATGGAGTAATTTTTTCCTTGGTTGGGATTTGTTACATAACCCACAGCATAAACGTTGCCTTGAGCATCAGTTTTTATTCCGTATCCTTTGTCTTCACCGCTATAGCCATTGAAAGTTTGTTGCCAAAGCAGTTGCAAGTCGTCGTTGAACTTGAGTATTGTAATGTCGTATCCTGTGTTTAGATTGTTTGTTGCACCAACAACGTAAACATTACCATTGTTGTCTATGGATAAGTCGTTCGCCTCATCAATACCGCTAGAACTATTTCCACCAGTTCGGCTAAGTCCAACTTGGTTTCCATTAGAGGAATTGTATCGAATTGTAGCAAGTTCCCATTTAATATTTGGTGTTTGTGTTGATTGGCTTGCACCTGTTACAATTATGCTTGAACCACTCACTCTAATTTTTGAGGGAACTTCGTTGAGCTGTGCAAAATCATAGCGGGTTGTCCAAAGCTGGTTTCCGTTGTTGGCATTTAACCTGATAGTAACAAAATCGGTAAGGGTATTTGTGCCAGCACTTGTTCCTGTAACGTAAATAGAGCCATTGTTGTCGCCAGTTATTGCTGTTCCTCCATCATAAGGTATGGGTGAGCCTCCAAAATTGTAGAAGTATGACCATTGCAAAACTCCAATACTGTTGTATTTCAATACAACCAAATCCAAATTGTTTTGTGTGGTTTGCGTAGCGCCACCAGTAACATAAACGTTATAAGAGGCATCAACAAAAACATCAGCGCCTATGTCCTCTGCATTTGCACCGCCATTAAAAGATTGCTCCCAAAGCAAGTCGCCAAATTTGTTGAATTTTTGAATTAAAATATCATTTCCCGAGCTTCCGTTATTCGTAGAACCAACCACATACACATTTCTTTGGTCGTCTGTTGTAGAAGCATTTTTATAAAAAATCGGCATTGTTCCGCCATCCATGTCCCAAACTTCTGAAAGGTAGAATTGGGTTTGTGAATTTGCTTTATAACTGAAAAAAATCAGCATGAAAAACAGGATAGGATAGGATAGGATAGGATAGAGAAAGTAGATGTTTTCATAGCACATAAATTTAGAGTGAAGCAAGAAAAAAACGCATAATAGAAACAAAACGTTGGAGCGAAGCTAGTCTATCGTATCCAAAAAAGCAACTTTTTTTGGATTTTAACAAGCTTGGGCTTTTTGACGTGCGGGTATTTGAAATAGTAAGAAAGACCAAATATGCTGTTCACTATCCCGATTTTTCCGTTTTCAGAGAGTTCTGAATGATTTTCACCGACCCATTGCTCATTTCTTTTCCTTTTCCCCAACCTTATTCCGTTTCAAACCGTTATTTTTGGGCCAAATTCTGAATATGCTTGCATTATATCTGAAAGAAGTCAGAGGTTTTTTAAGTTCGATTATCGGCTATGTGTTCATGTCGATATTTTTGTTGTCCACCGGAATTTTCTTGTGGATTGTGAGCTACGACACCAATTTGTTGGAGGCTAAAATTGCGGATTTAATTCCGTTTTTCAATTTAGCACCCACCATTTTTTTGATACTCATCCCAGCCATCACGATGCGCTCTTTCGCGGAGGAACGCAGAACTGGCACCATTGAGTTGTTGTTTACCAAACCGTTGTTCGAATGGCAAATCGTAATGGCGAAATTTTTGGCGGGCACTACTTTGGTGTTTATTAGTGTTTTGCCTACATTCATTTATTTTTTCTCCGTATATCAATTGGCAGACCCTGTTGGTAACATGGATTTTGGAGCAACAGTGACTTCCTTTATTGGTTTGCTTTTGTTGGGCGCATGTTTTGTGTCTATCGGTTTGTTTGCTAGTTCATTGACACAATCTCAAATTGTAGCATTCATCATCGCGATGTTTGGCACTTGGATGCTTTTTGAAGGCTTGGATCTTTTAGGTTCGTTCAATGTTTTGGGTAAACTGGATTATGTGATCCGTTACATTGGTATCAAATCGCATTATACTTCCATCATGAAAGGTGTGGTTGACAGCCGCGATGTGATATATTTTCTTTCGTTGATGGTGCTGTTTTTATTCGCCACAATTACTGTTGTTAAAGGTCAAAAGCGTTAGGATATGAAGAGTAAGAGATTGGGCAATATCGCATACGACTGGAGTTTTTTCCTAGGATTGGCGGCTATTTTGGTGTTCATCAACATCATTTCGGCTTTCTTTTTCTTTCGTTTGGATTTAACAGAAGACAAGCGCTATTCCTTAACAGACCAAACCAAAGCATTTCTGAAAAATGAGGAGAATTTCTCCGATCCTGTATTGATTAAAGTTTATTTGGAAGGAGATTTACCTGCCGACATAAAAATGATTCGCAATGCCATCGAGGACAAACTGCGCGATTTTAAGATTTATGCCGGAGGGCGTTTGGAATATGAGTTTATCAATCCAAATGAGGGCTCGGAAGAAGATGTTTTAGAAATCGGGATGCAGCTTTACAACAAAGGCGAAGGTATCCGACCAACAGATTTGACGATTCAGTCGGTGAACAAAACGGATAATTCGATTATTTGGCCGGGTGCTGAAATCACTTATCAGGGCGTTGTAAAAGGCTATGTGCAATTCTTCAACCGAACGCGTTTACACAGCAACGAAGACTTCAAACCTTTGGTAGAAGGCGCCATCAACAATTTGGAATACAATCTTTTGAATGGCATCCGCTTGGCGGTGATGGAGAGCAAACCGAAAATCGGGTTTTTACAAGGTCACGGCGAATGGCAAGAAAAACAAACGCTTGGATTTAGAGCCATGTTGCGCAAAAACTATTCAATACGCGATGTCGTTATTGATGGTTATCTCCACGCCTTAGATGAATTGGATGGTTTGATCATAGCAGGTCCAAATGAATCATTTACAGAAAAAGATTTGTATGTCATCGACCAATTTGTGCTTCGCGGTGGTAAATTGATGTGTTTCATCGACCCAGTTTTTGTTGATCGCGACACTTTGTTCAGAAGAGGTGCAACACAAAGTGTTCCCAAGCCACTGAAAATCACAGACAACTTGTATAAATACGGTATGCGTTTGAATACCGATTTGATAGTTGATGGACAATGCGGTCCAGAGTATATTCCAGCGCATCCACAAAAAGTGATGCCTTGGATTTTCTATCCCCTTGCAGATGGAACGGATCATCCAGTCTCCAAAAACATCGACCCTGTGATTTTGCGCTATGTTTCAAGTATCGATTTTGTTGGGTTGGACACGAACAAAAGAATTTCGCTTTTGCAATCTTCAGGAAATACGGGTATTCGTCGCGCTCCAGCTCGTGTTGATTACCGTTTTGTGGATTTGAAACCTGAATTTGCTACCGATCCTGATGACCCGATTAATAAAGTGATGCTCGCGGGAATTGTTGAGGGTTATTTCAAATCTGCATTCCGCAACCAAATTATTTCTCCTGAATTCAAAAACAGTCCTGATGTTACAATTTTAGAGCAAAGCACAAAGCCATCTAAAATTTTGGTCGTAGGCGATGCAGATCTTGTGACGAATCGCTACGATTCTCTATTCTCCAAGGAAACGGGGAAGTGGGAATACCGTTCTAAACCTTTTGATGAGTTCAAGTATGATGCCATCGACCCAAATATAATCTCGGGTAAACGCATGCCAATGTTTATTTATGGAAATGCCGAATTTTTGTTGAATGCGGTTGACTATACTATGGGAGATGAGGCTGTTTTGGGCGTGCGTTCTAGAAGAATTACCATCAAACCTTTGAGCGAAGAGAAAATCGCAAATCATGTTCGTTTTTGGCAAATCATCAACGTTGGTTTACCACTTGTTTTGATTCTTTTGTTCGGATTACTTATGGCCTACATTAGAAAAAGAAAATACGCCAACTAATTGGCCATTTGTTGCGTTTATAATCGAAACGAAACTTTATCATGACTAGAAAAAAAATCATATCAATCGTCGCTTTGCTCACAGTTGTGGGTACATTAGCCATTGTTAGTCTAAACTTATTATCAGGAAAAGGAAAATCAAACAAAGGCTTGGATGATTTTTTAGTAGCGGATACGGCTTCTGTAGATAAAATCATTTTAACCCAGAGTTCAGGATACTCAATCGAAATTGTNNGTAAAATCATACGTGCCAAAAAATTCGGTTGAGAATTTACGCAACAATATACGTGTGAGTTACAAGAAAGTTCAAATTTTCCAAAACGGTAAGTGGGTGAAAACTTGGTGGGTAGGAAACAGTACGCCTGACCATTATGGCACTTATGCTTTATTGGAAACTCCGCGCGGTGGTGTTTCTGAAATTCCAGTTGTATTGGAGATGCGCGGCCTACGTGGTTCTATTGAATCGCGCTTCACCGCTGACCCACGCGCTTGGA
Organism: Flavobacteriales bacterium UBA6165; assembly: GCA_002422285.1. Lineage (GTDB taxonomy): Bacteria > Bacteroidota > Bacteroidia > Flavobacteriales_D > Crocinitomicaceae > UBA6165. Next base: position 17,474 of record DIUF01000061.1, read on the forward strand.
TGTGTACATCTTTGTTTCATTATGCCATGAGCGAAATTCAATCGGTTTCTCTGAAACATGCCGATGCTCCTGAGCAGGATTTTTCTATCGAACGTGTTGGTCCTGGACGTGCCTTTAAAGTCAAGGATTTCAAAAACAATGCAATTCCTTTTGATACTTTAAAGCTTGTTCGCTATTTGGACGTTTTCAAAAAAGTACACTTTGAGTCGCCCAACTACACCATGAGTCCAGAGCAAATCGATAGCCTTAAAAAGACGAAACCATATTACTCCTTCAAAATGGAATTGACCAATGGTGAAAAGATTTCCTTGGACGCGTACAGAATAAAAGCTCCTGAAGGTGATGTCGATTTGATGGGCGATCCAATCGAGTGGGATGTTAACCGCATGTGGGCTGTACTTCATGATGGTTCCCTGGTGAAAATTCAGTATTTTTCTTTCGACCCTGTTTTTGTGGATATCAGCTTCTTCGCTTTGGGTTCCCGACCGGTAGTGTTTTAGACGCATTTTTCAATATGTTTTGCCAATGACACGATACATCGCGCATCTAAGCAAATCCATCTGTGGCCCTCTCCCGTTCCGAGGACAAGTGTGTCTTCTCCATGAATTTCCGTGTTATAGCTCGTCAAACAAGCCAATAGCCTATCTCGATACACACTCGTACCTCGTGTACGCGATAGGCTAACTGCTAGTAGCCAGAAGCTAGTAGCCAGAAGCCGCTAATACCACTCCCCAAACTCACATCTTAAAATCTGATCAAAACATTCCGTAATGCTGATGCCCGCACATTTCAATTGCTGAGGTACGATGCTCGCTGGAGAAAAACCAGGTGTTGTGTTCACTTCAACCAGATGAGGTTGACCGTTTACAATGATAAAATCTACACGCGCCAATGACCGCAAACGAAGAATTCGGTAGATTTTTTCAGTGTATTCCTGAATAAGTTGCGTTTCCTTTTCTGATATTCCTGCTGGCGTGATTTCCTGAGATTTTCCTTCGTATTTAGCCGAAAAATCAAAAAAGTCATTTTCTGTTACAATCTCAGTGGGCGGTAAGGTCACAACTCCTGACAGACTTCTGAATGCTCCGCAAGTCACCTCTTTGCCATTTAAAAACTTCTCGGCAACAACAGATTCTCCTTCCTGAAATGCATATTGAAGCGCTTTGTCAAAATCCTCGGCGCTATTCACTTTACTCACGCCATAACTCGAACCTGAATCACACGGCTTAATGAAAAGAGGTAAGCCCAAAGCGGCAATCACATCTTCTTTTTTGTGGTCGTTTGGATTCAAATATAAAAAGGACTCAGCCACAGGAATCCCAAAATGCTTGATAAACTGATTGCAAAACCACTTGTCAAAAGAAAGTTCGGAGGACAATGCGTTTGAATTGAGGTAGGGTATGCCCAACATGTCCAAATAAGCCTGCATTTTACCATCTTCTCCAGGAAATCCATGGATGTAAACCAAGGCCAAATCAAATGTGACTTTTTTCCCGTTGAATTGGGCTGTGAAATCATTTTTATCAATTGCAATTTTATCTTCAGGCTCACCTAGCCACCAACCCTCAGTATTCATAATGACCTTGTGGCAGATGTATTCATTAGGAAAATGACTGATGATGGTTTGGGCGCTTTTCAGTGATATTTCATATTCAGATGAAAGCCCCCCACAAATGATGGCTACGTTACGCATTTTTATTTCAAAATTACGCTCCTTTCAAGTGCGAACAAATGAAATGTAGTCAAAGTTATAAGCATCCTATTATTAATTGTTACTTTGTCACAGGCATTCGATTTCGCTGAATTAAGCCATAAGTAATTTTTCCATCCCCCATTCTTAAAAAAAATTATGTAGCTTTGACCGCATTTTTTTGCCAACATTTATTGCATGAGTAATCTATTAGCATTTTTCAAGAGCAAGGTCTTTGTCAAGAATTTATTGGCCTATTTGGCTTTCGTTATCCTTGTTTTTGTTGGACTGTCTGTTTTTCTGGGTAGTTATACGCGACCAAATCAAACGTATGATGTTCCTGATTTTGTTGGAGATAAAGTTAATATACAAGACATCGATTTGTATATGAAAGATTTGCCGCTGCGTTATGAAGTAGTGGAGACGGTTTTTCGAACAGATTTACCTGAGGGAACTGTTTTTTTTCAGCAACCCGGTGCAACGATTCATACGGGAATGAGGGTGAAGAAAAATAGGTCAATCAAACTCCGCGTGTCCACCAGAAGTAAAATGGTCGAAATGCCAGATTTGGCAGGTAAGTCTTCGATTCGATTCGCCGAGCAGAAGTTAATAAATCGTGGATTTAAAGTTAGTATTGAATACGTGTACAGCGGTGAAGGAAAAAATCAGGTGCTTGAGCAGAAGCACAATGGCAAGCGTATTGAACCGGGTACTATTTTACCTTTCGGTTCTAAAATAGTTTTGGTGGTTTCTAAAGGTAAAGGAGATTCAGAAATTGAACTGCCAAATATGATTGGCCTTACAATATGCGACGCAAGAAAGCGTTTAGAGAATATTAATGTTGTTGCTAGTTTCGTGTGTATCGATTGTGAACCTGGAAATGCTGACCAAGATTGCAGAGCCGTAATTTATGTGCAAGAACCAGATCATGAGTATTTCTCAACAATTGCAGTTGGTGGCTCCATGGTTTTCAAAGCTTGGTTGGTGAAACCAGAAAATGTAGATGATTTCCGCCAGCCTATCATTGATATGGATTTTGATCGAGGCGGTGGTACAAGTATCGATCTTGATATACCTTAACCAGCAAAAGTTTTTATAAGTCCGTTTTTCGGCATAGCTTAATTCTCATGATGAATATGAATAAATTATTTGCGTTTTTTCTTTCTGTGCTGTCGTTGACTGCTTTCGCGCAAGATGAGGTTCTGTCTCCAATTGGAGCGCGAAATGAATTGATGAAAAATGAGGTGATGAACACCCGTAGCTCAGGAAACACCATTGATGGTTTGTTTGTCTACAATATTGATACCTTATTCATTCCTTTGCCATTAGGTTTGTTTGATGATTTTAATAAAAATCATTTCCAACAATACGACGCCCAGCCTGGTGATCCCGATGTGACAAGCACGGTATATCATGCGCTCTTACAAATGAACAACACACCTTTTCCAGACAATACTGTTTTCACAATGATTCCGAGTTACAGAATCAATATCACGCTGCAGCCCGTAATCACACGAGACACTATTTTCTTTACAGCAATTCCTGTTCAGTTCAATAATCTTCAAAACTATCCCGTTGTTTATTCTGAAATTAATGTTTTTCCGCCTTACTTTTTGATTGACACTCTTGATTTGAATAAGCCTGCACCAGATACCGTATGGGTTTCCAGCAACTTGCGTCAACAGAACCAAGCAGAGGTGTTTTTTGTTGATATAGATGAACCTGATTCTTGGTGGGTCGACCACAATGCTCATTGGAATTTCACAAGAGCAAAGTTGCCTTGGTCATTGGGGGTTGTTACTTTCGATGGCTTGAAGTCCAATGGTTACCCCTATGCTATAAATACAAATCAATCTGGTTATGCTGATTTTTTGACATCCAAACCATTTGTGATGAATTTTCCAGCCAGTGATAGTATTTACTTCACCTTTTTGTACCAACCTGAAGGCTTTGGCGACAAACCTGAGGCCAACGATTCTCTGGTGCTTGATTTCTTCAACGTCACCGAGCAAAAATGGGAAACTGTTTGGAAGGTGAGTGGAAGTCCTGTGCACGATTTTAAACTTGTCCACATTCCAATTACCGATATCAAATTTCTGCAAGTCGGCTTCAAATTCAGATTCAAAAATTTCGGCGGTCTGTCTGGTGATTTGGACAATTGGCATGTTGACTACGTGCGCTTAAAAAGACAATCGAGTTATACAGATACTGTTTTTACTGATTTTGCAATGGTTTATCCCATTCCCACTTTGCTTAAGGAATACACATCTGTTCCGTGGGAGCATTATATCGTTAATCCAACTGGTCATATGAGCGATTCTTTGTTGATTACCGTTCGTAACAGTAATTTAATTGCAGGTAACACCTCAAACGGAAATCTTCGCGTTTTTGATAATGGTAATTTGGATCAAAATTATGTTATCCTTGGCGGTACTTTAAGTGCACCAGATTTGAACTATGAACCTTTAACGCATTATACTTCGCAGCACAATTTAGTGGCTCTTGCGCCAAGCTACAATTTCCCTGTAAGCGACCCTAATGCCGAAAATTATACTTTCGATTATTCTTTCAGCGCAACTGTACCTTTCTTTCAACCCTCAATTGATAACGACACCGTTATTGGTCAGCAATATTTTGGAAATTATTACTCATATGATGATGGCAGCGCCGAGCTGGCCTATGGTGTTAATGGTGAACAATCTCGTTTGGCCTATCAATTTACGCCGATTACTTCCCCTGTAACGGATACTTTGGAATTGGTCGCTGTGCAAATGCATTTCGTGCCTACTGTCTTCGACCACTCCAATAAACTCTTCATGTTGACTGTTTGGGCCGATAACAATGGTCAACCAGGAGCAGTGCTTTATGAGGATGATTTTTTCACGATACAAAGTCCGGTATATATTCCAGAAAAGAATTCCTTTTGGCACTACTATTTCAAAGACAATCAAAAGGTAAAGGTGTCTGGTACTTTTTATGTGGGTTGGCGTCAATTAGACCCTCAACGCTTGAATATTGGTTTTGATAAAAATACCAACTCACAAAACAAAATATTTTACTCTATAGATTTGGGCAATACTTGGATTAATTCTTCTTTTGAAGGTTCATTGATGATGCGTCCCGTTTTTTCAACTGCCATGGATGTATATTTGGGCAGCGATGAACAAGAATGGAATGAGGAATTGATGCTTTACCCGAATCCAGTTTCTTCCGAAATTAATTTCAGTTTTGTTCGCGAAGGAAAAATTGAAATCATTTCTTCCGACGGAAAGCTCATTCGCACTGCAGCATGGACGGACCATGTCGATATTTCAGACTTGAACCCAGGATTCTTCATGATTCGTGTTACATCATCTGATGGTCAATACCAGAAAATTTTCAAAATTATTAAATCCTAATGTCTGAAAGTACCGAGATTTTCGATGATGAATCGGAAAACGAAGAATTGTATGAACATTACGCCTTTATTGCCGATCCAGGACAAGAGGTAGTTCGCGTAGATAAATTTTTGCTCGACCGTTTACCAAGCACTTCTCGCAACAAAATTCAAGTCGCAGCCAAAAACGGTAACGTCGTTGTAAATACCCTTACCGTAAAGCAAAATTATCGGGTTAAACCAAAAGACCGCGTTTCTATAGTTTTGCCGTATCCAGTGCGGGAATTGGAACTCATTCCAGAAGATATACCGCTAGATATCGTATATGAAGATGATGATTTAATTGTACTCAATAAACCATCTGATATGGTGGTACACCCAGGTTATGGTAATTACCGAGGCACCCTGGTCAATGCTTTGGTGTATCATTTCGAAAATTTACCTCATCGCTCCCAAGATTATTACGGCCGCCCAGGACTTGTGCATCGTTTGGATAAACATACCACTGGAATTATGGTTGTTGCTAAGACAGAGCAGGCGCTGACGAATTTAGCCAAGCAGTTTTATGACCGCACAACTGAACGCAGATACTATGCCTTGGTTTGGGGAGATGTAACAGAGGGTAGCGGCACGATAGATGCATTTATTGGCCGTTCTTTGAAAAACAGAAAGGTTATGACCGTGTACCCGCAGGCCGATCATGGAAAAAGAGCGGTTACTCACTATAGTGTTCTTGAGCGCTTCGGTTATGTTACATTAGTGGAATGTAAACTAGAGACAGGACGCACCCATCAAATTCGCGTGCACTTTCAAAGTATAGGACATCCTTTATTCAACGACTTGGAGTATGGAGGAGATAGGATACTGAAAGGAACTACTTTCGGAACATACAAGAAGTTTGTTGAAAATTGTTTTGGAGAATTGAACGGTCAGGCGCTCCATGCCAAAACTTTGGGCTTCCATCATCCTAGGACTAAACAGTGGATGGCCTTTGATTCAATATTACCACAAAAATATTTGAATGTTTTAGACAAGTGGAGAAGATACTCAAAATCAAATGATTATGAGTAATGTTCTAAAAAAATAATCAAGTATGTTTGTTAATATTCAGAATTATGTGTTTATTCGTGCCTGATTTCCGAAAAAACACGTAACATGAGAAATTTTATATGGTCCGCTTTGTCGTTAATTTTGGTTGCTCAAGTTGGCTTTGCTCAACAACAAGAGATTGACGAGGCTTATTTTTACTACAATGCAGGGTTTTATTGCGAAGGGGTAAGTAAATGTAAAGTAGCATACAACAAGATAAAGCCAAAATCTAAAAATGCCAAGAAGAAAAAAGGTGAATTGGCTTATATGGCCGGCGAGTGCTTGAGAAACACCGACAGATTTGGCGAAGCTATTTCTTGGTATGAAAAAGCCATTATGTTGAAGTATCAAGACGTCAATCCTGAAGTGTACTTGAGAATGGGTGATATGGCTTTGGCTTTGTGCGATATCGAAGAAGCCGAAAAATATTTTAAACTCTACCAAAAAGCTAAGCCTAATGACAAAGTTGCTCAAGCGCGCTTAGCATCAATTGATTTCAATAAATCTGCGATTGCCAATAGAACAAAGCATTCTGTGAAGCCAGTTGTAAAGATTAATTCATCTAATACAGATATGTCGCCAACTGTTGGCGATAAAAAAGGTAAACAAGTTGTTTTCTCCACTTCACGTCCTGGAACTACAGGAGGAGAAAGTTCAGTTATTACTTGTGAACCATTTATGGATATTTACGCAGCGACTATAGACAATAAAGGGAATTTTGGACCAGCTGAAAAAATACCAGGTGTAGATATCAACACAGGAGACAACGAGGGTTCAGTTTGTTTCGATTCACGATACAAAAGAATGTTCTTTACACGCTGCCCAGTTGTGAAACGTTCTAACATGGGTTGTGAAATTTGGGTTGCTGAATCAGGTTCTAAAGGTTGGGAAAAACCTGAGTTAATTGACTTGAAAGGTGGGAATGATACTGTTTCTGTTGGTCATCCTTGTTTGACTCCAGACGATGAGGTATTGATTTTTGCTTCTGATTTACCTGGTGGATATGGTGGAATAGACCTTTGGTATTCTGTTTACAACAGAAGATCAAAGTCTTGGTCTTCGCCAAAAAATATGGGTCCAGACATCAATACTGCTGGTAACGAAATGTTCCCTACGATGGGTGAAGATGGAGTACTTTATTTCTCCTCTGACGGACACATTGGAATGGGTGGTCTGGATATTTTCAGTGCTCAACGTGTAGGTGACGAAATTAAATGGGTGAAACCAATGAATTTAGGTCATCCAATTAACTCATGTGCGAACGATTTCCATTTTATTAAAGTGGAAGAGCGCAAAGGATATTTCACAAGTAATCGCCCCCACACTGATGTGAAAGGTGCATACCGTGATAACATCTGGCAGTGGGAATTGCCACCAAACTTGTTTACTTTGGATGTAAGAGTTTACGAAGTTGGTTACAGAGGGGCTAAAGGACCAGCCATTGCTGATGCGAAAATAAAAATCGTTGCTTCAAATGGTATGACTTGGGATGGTTTTACAGATGACCAAGGTAAAGTATACTATGAGATTAGACCAGATGGTTCGCGCTACATAACAGAGGAGACATCTTATAAGATTTATGTTTCTAAAGACGGAATAGGCGATCAGGGTTACCACCCGAATGATGGGGAAATTTCTACAGTTGGTATGGATAGAAGTTTTGATTTTGTTAAAGAAATACCTTTGTTGTCGAAACGCCCAATTCGTTTGCCTGAGGTGCGTTATGACTTGAACAAAGCCATTCTGCAAGTTAACGATACTGTGAATTCAAAAGACTCCTTGAATTATGTGCTTGAAATGTTGGCTGAATACCCAACTTTGATTATTCAATTGGTGTCTCACACTGACTGGAGGGGCTCCGCAGCGTCTAACAAAGATTTATCTCAAAGACGGGCTCAAGCGTGTGTGGATTATTTAGTTAAGGAAAAAGGTGTGGACCCACGTCGTTTGAGAGCAGCAGGTGCTGGTCGTGAACAACCTAGAACGGTTTATTTCTATAACAACAACTATTGGGTTGAAAAACCAAATGATAAAAATGTGCAGTATGAGGTTATTGTTTTGACGAATGCTTACATTGAAAAATACAAGAGTAATAAATTGTTATTCGAGCGCTTACATCAGTTCAACAGACGTACTGAAGCAGTTGTGGTGAGTTTTGATTTTGATCCGGCTACTGCAGGTGAGGCCACAATTGAAATTCAAGATGCCACTACTGGCGAAGGCGAAGAAGGCGGCAATTAGCATATTTTACATAAAGTCAAAAAGCATCTCTGAACAAGGGGTGCTTTTTGCATAAATACATCAACATGGCAGATACACGATACAACTCTCGAGGAGTGTCGGCGGGCAAAGAAGAAGTGCACGCTGCGATAAAAAACATTGATAAAGGTTTGTTCCCAGAAGCCTTTTGTAAAATTATCCCAGACATGCTTACGGGAAGCGAGGAACACTGCGTTGTGATGCATGCCGATGGAGCTGGAACAAAGTCGTCTTTAGCATATATGTATTGGAAAGAAACGGGCGATGTGTCTGTTTGGCGTGGCATTGCTCAAGATGCCCTTATTATGAATCTGGATGATTTACTTTGCGTTGGCGCGATTGACAATATATTGGTGTCATCCACAATTGGACGCAACAAAAACCTGATTACTGGAGAAGTGCTAGCAGAAATCATCAATGGAACTGAGCAACTTTTGGCTGAACTTCGCGATTTGGGCATCGGCATTTATTCTACTGGTGGCGAAACTGCTGATGTTGGCGATTTGGTGCGAACAATTATTGTTGATTCGACAGTGGTTGCTCGAATGCGCAGAAATGAAGTGATTACCAATAAAAACATTCGACCGGGTGATGT
>DIUF01000040.1 GCA_002422285.1 Flavobacteriales bacterium UBA6165
TGCGGGGCGACACCCTGGCCAACCCGGCTTTTTTGCACAACGATACACTCAAAACTTTCAACGTGATCCTGGCCAACCCGCCCTACAGCATCAAAGTCTGGGACCAGAAAAGCTTTGCCAACGACCCCTACGGACGCAACCTCTGGGGCGTTCCGCCACAAGGCTGTGCCGACTATGCATTTCAGCAGCATATCCAAAAGAGTTTAGATCCGAAGAACGGACGCTCCATTTCCCTTTGGCCACATGGCGTACTGTTTAGAGACAGCGAAGCCGATATGCGCAGGAAAATGATTGAGCAGGATTTGGTGGAATGTGTGATTGGACTCGGGCCCAACTTGTTTTACAATTCTCCGATGGAAGCCTGTTTGTTGATTACTAAAACGAATAAGGAAGCCCATAAGAAAGGAAAAATTCTATTCATCAATGCGGTGAATGAAGTGAAGCAAGAAAAAACAATGGGCTTTCTGGAAGAAAAACACATTGATAAAATATTTGGTGCTTACCATAGATTCGAAAGCCAGGAAAATTTGGCAGCACTCAAAACTATTGATGAAGTTATTGCCAACAAGGGCAATATGGCGATTAGCCTATATGTGCAGCCTGAAAAGAATGGTGATAATCCAATTCTGCCTTTTGAAGTGGCCTTTGACAAATGGGAAGAATCTGGAAGCAACCTAAAGTCATCCATGAGTGAATTATTTAAAATACTGGAAAACTAATGGAGACAGCAGCGAAAAAAATATTGAATATAGATATGACCAACTGGGTATCCGTAAAGTTTGGTGATGTGGTTTTTGAACCGAAGGAAAATGCCAAAGATATTTACAATGAAGGCATTGAGCATGTGGTTGGACTGGAGCATATTGATTCGGAAAACATTCACCTAACCCGTTCCGGAAAATTGGAAGAGACCACTACTTTTTCCAAGAAATTTAAAAAGGGCGATGTGCTATTTGGCAGAAGACGTGCCTATCTAAAAAAAGCCGCCTTAGCTGATTTTGATGGCATCTGTTCCGGAGACATTACTGTGTTTAGAGCGAAGAAAAACCTGATGCCTGAACTTTTGCCTTTTATCGTAAACAACGAAAAGTTCTTCGATTATGCCATAAAGCATTCTGCGGGCGGACTTTCACCAAGGGTAAAGTTTAAAGACCTGGCCAACTACGAATTCCTCCTCCCACCCAAAGACCAACAAGCCCAACTGGCCGAACTGCTCTGGGCTATGGATGAGGTGATTGAGAGGGAGTTTCGCCTTTATAAAACGATGGAGCGAAGCAAGTTTAGCGTGCTGGAGAACAAAATCATTGATTTTGCATCGAAAAGAAAAATCAGAACTTTAGGAGAATTAGGTAAATGGACTTCTGGAGGTACGCCATCAAAGAGAAACTCTGAATATTGGTTGAATGGGACCATTCCTTGGATCACACCCAAAGATATGAAAGATGAATATTTGACCTCCTCGTTAGACTATGTAACTGATAAATCTGTAGCAGATAATAAGGCAAAGATTTTTGCGAAAGGTAAAACTGTATTGGTTTGGAGAAGCGGCATCTTACAGCATACATTACCAATTGCAAGAGTTGAAATAGACTTTTGCATAAATCAAGATTTAAAGGTGTTTGAATTATATAACAAGAATTTTCTTGAAGATTTTGTAAGAGTATTTTTAAAGGTTAATTCTGAAAATATTCGAAGAGAATGTGTCAAGGAAGGCACAACAGTCCAAAGCATTGATACGAGTTCGTTTATGAAATTCGGAATTCCTGAAATTGAACTAATCAATCAAAAAGCAATCATCAATGAAGAGATGGCATTTGAATATGCAATTATTTCGGCAACTAAGAAATTGGACATCTCTAAATCCTTACAAAAGAGTTTAATTAATCAGGTGTTTGGATAACTGTAAATAACTAAAAGCTCCTCAACCTATATGAAAATAATAAATCGGGTCATCCTTCAAAACTTCAAACGATTTGAATCGTTTGATACACCACTAAATCAAACGTTAAACATCTTCATTGGTGATAACGAGTCTGGTAAGAGTAGCATCTTAGAAGCCATTGATATTGCACTCAGTGGCAGCAGAAGTAAGGTGGAAACTATTGGGATTTCAAACCTGCTTAACAAAAATGCTGTTCGAGCCTTTTTTGATGCAGGGAAACACTACGCGCAGCTTCCGAAAATGATCATTGAGGTTTATTTAAACGATACTGGCAATTCTGATTTGAACGGAGACAACAATTTATTGGGTATTAACTCTGACGGGCTCTCACTTATTTGTGAACCAAATATTCAATTCAGTAAGGATATAAAAACTGTATTGGAACAAGACGGAGAAAACTTTCCCTATGAATTTTACTCGATTTCATTCAAGACATTTGATGATAGGAGCTATTCTGGATTCAATAAGTATTTCAATCACGTCCTTCTTGATAACTCTCAAATTAACAACGAATACGCTACAAAGAGTTATGTAAAAAAGCTCTTTCACGGAAATGCAGATGTGGCAAGTCGCAGTGTTTTTGAAAATCAATATCGAGGTTTAAAAAAGCATTTTCAACACGATATTCTAGGCGAATTAAATGACGGGCTGCCTTATCAATTCGCTATCAAGTCAAATTCCAAATCAAATCTAGAAACTGATATAACAATTACAGAAGAAGATATTGAGATTGAAAACAGAGGTAAAGGAAGACAATGCTTTATTAAAACAGATTTTGCCTTAGATAAAAGTAAAATAGCGTTAGACACGGTTTTGCTCGAAGAACCTGAGAACCACCTAAGTCATAATTACACGCTACAATTAATTGATAGTATTAAAGCTACTGGCGACAAGCAAGTATTCATTGCCACCCATAGTAATATGATTGCTGCAAGATTGGGATTAAAGGAATGCATTATGCTTAATAGTTCTGGAACTAACTCAATCCGATTGAATGATATCGATGAGACATCATCGCGATTTTTCATGAAGGCACCGGATAATAATGTTCTTCAGTTCGTGATGTCGCCCAAAGTGATCTTAGTAGAAGGTGATGCGGAGTTCATTTTGATGGAATCATTCTTTCAAAGAATAATTGGAGTCGAACCACACCAGTTAAACATTCACATCATTTCCGTGGGTGGAAAAACTTTCAAAAGATACCTGGATTTAGCGCGAAATTTGAACATCAGAATTGCAGTCATTACAGATAATGACGGGACCTACGACAAAAACATTGATCACAATTATCGGGAATATATTAGCCCGAATTGGCTGATTTCAGCAGACCAAAATGATGATCGATATACTTTTGAGGTAAGTCTTTATCACGACAATGAGGATATTTGTGATGAATTGTTCGGACCTGGACGAACCAAGTTAACCGTGCTAGAATACATGCTTCAAAATAAAGCTGAATGCGCTTTCAGGCTACTTGAAGAGAAAGCTGAAGAATTGGTCATTCCTGAATATATTCAAAAAGCTATAGCATGGATAAGCGCCTAATTCTTGCTGTTGCCGGCTCGGGTAAAACTACGCACATTCTTAATCAGCTTGATGAAGATAAAAGGCACTTAATTGTGACATATACCCGCGAGAATATTCGCAATCTAAAAAGTGGCATTGAAAAAAAATTCAATTGCTTCCCTGAGAACATAAAACTATACTCTTTTTTCGAATTTCTATATTCATTTTGCTACAAGCCGTTCTTGGGAAAGATTGATAAACCAAATGGGTTGTATTGGGATTTCCCACCTAAATTTACGAGAAATATGCCTGAGCATGTGCCTCTTCACTTTTTTACCAAAGACCGAAGAATCTACCATAATCGTCTTTCCAAGTATCTTATCCGAAAGGAATTGCTAGACAGAATCAATACACGAATTGAAAAATACTTCGATCATTTTCACATCGATGAGGTCCAAGATTTTGGTGGATATGATTTTGATCTATTAATGCACTTTTCAATGCTGAATCTTCGGGTTAATTGGGTTGGTGACTTTTTCCAACATACATACGATACGAGCAGAGATGCTAACAAAAACAAGTCTTTACATTCTAGCTTAGATCGATACCTCAATCGTTTTTCTTCTGTTGGCATAATCATAGATCAAGATTCCTTATTAAAGAGCAGACGATGTCCTAAAGCAGTTACAGATTTTATTACGGAGCACTTAGGGATAGTTATTGAAACTCATAAATATGAGCCTGCTAACGTCCAATTTATTGATGACCCAGCGCGAGTAGAAGAAATTGCTCTTGATAACACAATCATTAAATTGTTTTACCAAAACCACAACAAATACCATTGCTATTCAGGTAATTGGGGTAAAGTAAAAGGTGCCGACCACTTTCAAGATGTATGTGTTGTCTTGAACGGTACTTCTCTTAATCTATTTAAGAAGGGAAAACTTCAAGAATCAGCTTCGTTAACAAAAAACAAATTATATGTTGCTTGCTCTAGGGCAAATGGGAATTTGTATTTGATACCCGAAAACCTAATGGAAAAATATAAAATCTAATAACCATGTCCTTCAACGAACTCAATAGCGTAGAGCATTACATCATCCACCAGCTGAGTGGGGTGTATAAATTGCAATTAGCGAATAGAGCATATCTCATATCGCAATTCGCGATAAATTTTTGTAAAAACTTTTTCAATACCGGATTATTGTGTAATATTGCAAATCGCGATACGCAATATAAATGATATGAAGTCACAAAACCAACAACTTAAACCGCAGGATGTCCTGCTCTTACTTAAAATAGTAAGCGATAACAATCCTTCATGGAACCAAAAACCGTTAGCGGAAGCCTTGGGTTTGAGCCAGTCGGAAGTGAGTGAAGCGGTAGCCCGGTGTAAATATTCCGGCTTATTGGCACCCAATGGCAAAACAGTGATGAAGATGTCCTTAATGGAGTTTTTACAGTACGGCTTGCGTTATGTGTTTCCTCAAAAACCAGGTGCTGTGGTGCGCGGAGTACCTACTTCACATTCGGCTAAACCACTGAGTGATGAAATTCAAAGTTCAGAAGCCTATGTGTGGCCATATGGCAAAGGAACAGTGCGTGGGCATAGCATTATACCTTTGTACCCTTCGGTACCCGAAGCTGCTTTGAAAGATGAAAAATTACATGCACTATTGGCTTTAGCAGATGCCTTGCGGGTAGGCAGAGCGAGAGAAAGGGAGTTGGCAGTGAAGGAACTAAAAAAACGACTGGAACTTGGAGAATAGAACCATCAATATTGCCGTAGTAGCCGAAGTGGCCGAAGCCCTGCTGGATATCAAGGAGCAAATGGTATTTGTAGGTGGTGCAGTGGTGAGTTTATACACCGATGACCCGGCAGCCGATGAAATTCGCCCTACGCAGGATATCGATATGACTTTACATATTGTCAACATCGGTCATTGGGTAAAAGTGCAAGAGCAATTAGCAGCCGTAGGTTTTCATCCCGATCCTTTTGGCCATGCCATTTGTAGTTACAAATACAAAGACATTCCGGTAGATATCATGGCCACCGAAGATGGTCCACTAGGCCCGGCCAACCGTTGGTATAAAATAGGCTTCAAAAATTTATGGACGGCAAAAGCCAAAGATCAGGAAATAAAAATTCTTTCGGCACCGTGTTACTTGGCCACCAAATTTGAAGCGTTTAACGATAGAGGATCTGATTTCCGCACCAGCCACGATATCGAAGACATCATCTATGTATTAGATAATCGGATTGGAATAGTAGAGGAAATACAAAAAGATGATTACCGTATCGCTACCTTTATCAAGGATCAATTTCAAAAAATCATTAGTAAGGGCATGATGCAAGAAGTTTTGATAGCACACATTCATCCATTGATGCTTGAAGAACGGTTGCCGATTGTTGAAGAAAAAATCAACCAAATACTCCATCAGTCTTATGGCCTTTAACGAACTCAATAGCGTTGCACCACAGATAACGCAGATACACACAGAGAAAAATCTGAGAAAATCTGTGGCCCTCTGTGGTGAAATAAATAACCCAATCTTTTAGCCTATGGCCTTTAACGAACTCAATAGTGTTGCACCACAGATAACACAGATACACACAGAGAAAAATCTGAGAAAATCTGTGGCCCTCTGTGGTGAAATAAATAACCCAATATTTTAGCGTATGGCCTTTAACGAACTCAATAGCGTAGAGCATTACATCATCCACCAACTTGCCGGGGTGAATTTGAATGCCAGTGGCGTGCAGGAAGGCAAAGCGGGCTATGGTGCTTCTTGGGTATATAAATCGGCCCATGAAATTCAGCGGGGCGTGAATGAGGTGCTGGTGGAGTCAGCATTAAAAGAAGCCCTTATTCGCCTCAATCCGGAAATCACACAAAATCCTGCCCTGGCCGATGAGGTGATCTACAAACTGCGGGCGGTATTTCTGGCCGTCAATCAGGTGGGTTTGGTCAAGACCAACGAGGAGTTTTTCAAATGGCTCACCGGAGAAAAAACCATGCCCTTTGGCGAAAACAATCGCCATGTACCCGTGCGCCTGATAGATTTTGAAACCCTCACCAACAACAGCTATGTAGTCACCAACCAATACCGCGTCCACCATCGCGAAACCAAAATCCCAGATATCGTACTGCTCATCAATGGCATCCCGGTGGTGGTGGGAGAAGCCAAAACACCCATTCGACCATCGGTGAGTTGGCTCGATGGGGCGCATGAAATCCATTCTGTTTATGAGAACAGCGTACCGCAATTGTTTGTGCCCAACATCCTGAGCTTCGCCACTGAAGGCAAGGAATTGTATTATGGCGCCATCCGAAGTCCGCTGGAATATTGGGCACCCTGGAGATTGGAAGACGATGACGATGCCCTGGCCAAAAGGCTAGGTTTGGGAGAAATAGGCAAAGAACTTTCTGATTTATTAAAACCGGCCCGCTTGCTGGATATCCTGCAAAACTTTTCTTTGTTCACTTCAGATAAGAGGAAAAGCAGAATCAAAGTCATACCCCGCTTTCAGCAATACGAAGGCGCCAATAAAATTGTAGAACGGGTAAAAGAAGGGCGTGTAAAAAAAGGATTGATTTGGCATTTTCAGGGTTCGGGTAAATCGCTGCTCATGGTCTTTGCCGCCCAAAAACTGCGCAAGGCTGCCGATTTGAAAAGTCCAACAGTAATTGTATTGGTAGACAGAACCGATTTGGATACCCAAATCAGCGGTATCTTCAATGCGGCAGACATTGCCAATGTAGAAACCACCGACAGCATCAGCGTATTGCAAACCATGCTGGAGCGCGACACCCGCAAGATCATCATCTCCATGATTCATAAGTTCCGGGATGCCAAACCCAACATGAACTCGCGCGACAACATCATTGTGTTGGTAGATGAAGCCCACCGCACGCAGGAAGGCGATCTGGGCCGGCAAATGCGGGCAGCCTTACCCAATGCCTTTTTGTTTGGCCTCACCGG
>DIUF01000117.1:0-9089 GCA_002422285.1 Flavobacteriales bacterium UBA6165
ACACGTGTCCAATTCGTATCAATGTGCAGACCGTCTAAATATTTTTTGGTGTCGATATATAAATAAGAACCACCGCCTGAAAAATCTTCCAAAGAGGCCACAATTGGTAAAGCGCCACTTGTTTTGGTTTGGGTGCGCACATAAAAAGTCAAGGCCTTTCTCATTCGCGCATCAGACATATCGACAGCTGTCCAATTGGAAAAACTATTTCCGAAACCAATCCATTCGCAGCCTTTAGATTTGTCCCATGATATTTTAATGCTATTCTTTCCTGAATAGGCTGCCTCATTGGTGATTCTGAAATCGCCACAATAAAACAAAGAATGCCATAATGTGCCTTGTGCATCACTAAAAACAATGGATTCAGCGCGTTGCTCTATAGTGGGCTTTTCATAGCGATCATACAATTGTTGCTTTTGAAATTGCACCAACTCACAGGCACCCAATCCGAACATCAGTATCAATATGGCAATTTGCTTTCTCAAGGTTGATAAGGTTCGTTAAGCGTGAAAATCAAATGATCGGCATAGGCCTGAGCATTTCCATTGTTGGGATTTGCCAAGAAGAATACATTTATGGAAATCAACTTGGAAGGTTCAGTGAGTCCGTTTCCATTGGTTTGTTGCACATTACCATCAGCATCAAATTTCAAGTCGGCATATTTTCTAGAAATCAAATCCCAATCTAGGGTGTTCGACCAATATTCAAAAATGAAACGGTCCTCTGAATTCAAGGTGAATACGCCGTCGCCATTATCGTCTTCATCGAACCAAAACAGCAAAAATGAATTTTGAGGGCCTACATTTTGTAGAGCTTTGAATGCGATATTGAAGAACAAATTGTTGGCGTTAGCAGGCAAACCGAAAGAACCACCAGCAGGCGGACGAATGGTAACAGAACCAATGGCCCAGTCCCAGCCCACCGTTCCATTCCATGAATAAAAACAGGAGCCTTTTGCTGCTAAAGCCGGGTCGCACGTAATTGTTCCAGCCACAGTCGTTTGGTTGAATTGTTGCCAAGCCGCTCCTAGACCTTCTTCAAAACTGGTGATTAAAAATCCTTGGTCTTGTTTGAGACCTGTAATCAAAACGGAATCAAGAAGCGTTGGGCTATCCGCTTCGTTAGGGAAAGTGATGGTGATATAAGCTTTTTCCAAATTGAAACTCGGAAATTTGTTTGCGCCACCTGTCCAAACAGCGTTATCCAAGGACAAAATTCTCTCGTTTCCTATAATAGTGCGCACAGCTCCAGAATTCTCGCCTTCAATTTGAATAATCCAATTGGTGTTTTTGGACAATTCCATACTGAAAACGACTTGTTGTCCGGCTGAAAAATCTACCTCGTATTGGTTGATCGATAAATCCTGGATTATGGCAAAAGGACCGAAGCTATCGGCCAAACTCGGACCGTCGAAATTGATTTTGTCATCTTTTCTGCATCCAAAAATGAGCGAAACCAAAAAGGAATAAATGATTAAATTCTTCATGGCTTAAAAAGTTAGCGTGTATAAAATATTAAACTGAGAAATACCGTAGTTAATTCCTCCTGTTGTTTTGTTTTTCAATTGGTGGTTTTGATAATTCACCAAAAGCTGATTCTTCTCACTAAATTTATAACGCAAGCCCGCGGCGAAAGTCGTTTCACTGACATCCAAATCGATGGCTTGAAAATTATTGACCGTATTAAAAGCGTTGCGCTGCGTAATAAATTCATTTCCTTTTGCTTGGAAATATTTCGCTCCAAACAAAATATCCAATTTGCCTACCAAATTTACGGAAAGTCCGAAATCTATCAAAGTGCTAGATAGATTAATTTTCTCAAAAACATCTCCACCTCGACTCGTGATGTCGTGTCTAACACCCAAATTCACAATAAGTTCACGTTTCCAGCCTAAGAAATCGTTGATGCGAATGTCTGTGCCTGCTCCAATTGAAGTAAAGGATTTTTTGAGATTTGTTCCCATGCCTCGGGATTCAAAAAGTTGCGCGATTTGAATAAAACTGCGTTTGAATTTTACGGAATCCGAACGTTCGGCATTCAAATAAACTCCACGGCGGTTAGGTGTTGCAATACCATGAGGATTAATATTGTCGTAAGCCACATTGTAGGCCATCAGTCGGTCCTGAATCTGAAAACTGTAATCAGCATTGAAGTTGATAATATCGGTTAAATTTATTGGTCGACCCAACGCGGCATTGGTGTACTGTTGAAAAACACCAGGAAACTTGGTGAAATCTACACGCTTGGTTTGTGCTCCAGGCGAGAAAAAATCTGCCCCCACGTCTTTATAGCCCAAGTTCATTACAATTTTTGGTTTTTTGAAATGCATGTTAAAAGAAGCATCATAAAACCAATCGTTTTGCAAGTCGGGCGCCAAAGGATTGACATAGTTGATATAATTCACATTGGAAAATCCTGCTTCAGCGTCAAAGCCCCAATCGATGTTTTCATTAATAGCATTGCGGTACTTCAAGCTAAAAGTATTCACATTGTTTTTGTAGCGAATGCTATCGCTGATGGTGCGTGTTAGATCAAACAAAGAAATACTGTTGAAGGCAAATTGTAACTTATCGTTTTGTTTCCAAGTAATTGTTCCTCCACCAAACAAACGCTCTGGGATTGTGATGCCATCTGTTGGTCTTTGGCGCGTAATAAATCCACTAAATTCAATAGCTTTTAAAAACTTGTTGAATTGCAAACCAAATCCAATTTGAGCCCCTTGCATGCGCCAAGTGTTGTTGGGCATGTAAAACATGTCGTAATGCACAACTTGGCGTCTGAGTGAAAAAATCTCTGCTTCGTTGATGCTGCCTTCTTCTTGGAAATTGTAGAGCGTGTAAGGTGTCATCTTCAAATCTATATCACCAAGATTGTATTTCACAACATTTCCAGCAACGCCTCTTAAAGTGAGTTGACGAACATTGAAAGAAACCCCTCCACCCCAAAATCCTCCCAATTCATTGCGAATACGGAAGCTACTGATAATTTCTGTGTTGGCATTCGGGAAAATGCTGAAGCCCAAATCCAATAAGGTGTGACCATAGTTGGCTCGAGGCGCATTGATCGAATCTAAAGCTGGGTCGATGAGCATATTCTTGGCAAACATGTAGCCACGGGCATCACCGTTTACTTGAAATTTTCGCTCCTGTGCCCAAAAATTTTGGGAAACAAACAAAAGCAGTAATATGTAGCCGATTCTCTTCATTAGAAAAAGATTTTTAATTCGATTGTTGACTCGTAGCCTCTGAAATTGTCCTGTACAAAACTGCGGTCTTCAAATGTAAACCAACGATGTCTGAAATAAAGTCCGGTGTTTTTAGCAATCATAAAATCGAAACCCATACCCAAACCTATATTACTTTGATTCAGGGGGCGTTTTGAATCCAAATCTACACGTGTGTCGTAATTACCAATGATACGCTCCCAACCTGAATATAGTGTTACAACAAACTCTGGCGTAAGGCTGTAGTACAATTCCAATTGATGAGAATATTGGCGAATGTATGCTGCTTCCGTAAAAACAGTTATAGGAGAAAATTTAGATTGAACTGAATTGTAGGCTCCCAAATAAAAAGCATGAAGATTCCTACCAAAAAGTTTTGTTCGATGCTTCAATTGAAGTTCAATATTGCTGAAATGTTTATCGTTGATGACTTCGCCGTTATCGCCAGTATCCGTAAGTATCACAGATTGAAAAACCGAGCGGAACAAGACACTTTTACGTCCATAAGGTCCTACATTTGCTGGAAAACCCCAACGCCAAAAACGCGCCATGGTTAATCCGTTGATGCTGTATCCAAAAGTTACTTCTCTGTTGATGTTTTCAATTTCTTTCGCAACGCCCACTGCCAAAGCGCCTTTCAGCGTGCCTAATTTGAAATCACCATTTAAACTTATTCCTTGTCTGTTATTGGCCATTTGCGAAATACCAATCATGGCGCTTCCGTTTTGTTGCAAAACCCCATTGGCACCAATAATAGGCGCCCCACCAGCTGAAGCAGATTCTAAATCCGTAACTGATGTATTGATGACCTCACTATTGTTATTCATGGCATTTGGACTAATTCTGAACACGTGCAATTGAAGCGGAATTTTAGTCAGCACTTTGTCCGTTCGGATTTTCAAAGTAAACATTTCACCAGGAGGCAAATCCATATATTGTGCCACTCCAATCTCACCAGCCAAAGACCACTTTTTGAAAATCAAATCGGCATCAAAAGTAACAACGTGCTGATTGATAGGCATCGATGTAAGTTCATCTAAAAACGTTCTTCGGCTCAAGGAATTCAAGCTCAACTTATGTTTATCGATACTTTTGATGATTCTACCACCGTAAACAAAGTTGGGCACCGTATTTCTATAAAATTGGATAAACGATTGATTAGGTTGATTTCCGTTTACTTCGGTTTGATCAAAAAAGGCAGAACCCGCATTTTGCGTTTTTCCATAAACCACATTGGCAGATAAACCCCAAGGCAATTCCGTAATGTCCATGATGAAACCTTGAACGGCCTGATTGGCCCAGCGGGCATCTTGTGTGATTTCTCCTTTGTCGTAGTATTCAGAATACCGCTTGTCAATATCCTTAAATTGTGGGTCCCAAGGATTGCGTTCAAACAAGCTAAATCTGTTGAAACCATAAAAAGAACGCATGGTAAAGGCAGTCATGTTGTGCCAATGAATGCCACCCATTCGAATAGACACATTGCCAAATTCCGTATTGAAATTGCCGTATAAATTTATCCCCAACAACAAATTGCGGTAGTAATCAAACTGACCGTTGTTCTGGTTCCAAACCACCAAGTCTGTTCCAAATGAAGTTTGAGGGTTTACGCGACCTGAGATGTTCAGGGTAAGCTCAGGCAATTGAGTGTCGTCGCCAACTAAAATTGATCGACCTTGAACATAATACGGAACGCCAGCAACGTTGTCCACCATATACGGATTGGGCAACATGCGGTGTTGAGCATAAAATCTGTAAAAGCCATTGATACTAAAACTTTCGAGCGGGGCCTTTTTTACTTCCTCAGGTTTAATTTGCTTCGATGAATCTGCAGCTTGCTCAGAAGATTGTGCAAACAAAAGGGGCCATGCAAACAAATGCACGCCAAGGAAAATGAGCTTTATGAAATCCGTTTTAGTCAAGTGTTATTAGCATAATTTGAGTCTTTGCAGCACATGTTTTTCTTAAAAAAAGAAAGAATCGGCATCAAATACTTATTGTATTTCTCACACAAAGTAAAAAAAAGAAATCGGAACATCCATAAAAAATCTGATTTATTTTACAATTCTAGGAAAAGAATGTGAAAAATAGAGAGATGAAAAACAGAAAAAAACAAGGACTTTGAGATGTTAACTACAATTCAAAATTGAATCCTGTTTTTTTGAGTTCGTAATATTTCTGTTCATCGAAAGAGAACAGTTTCGCTGGACGATGGGATACAGATTTTTGCGTTTTCTTGGTATCCTTTAGGATATTCATTTTAGCGACTTTTTTTCTGAAATTTCTTGTATCCAAAGTTTCGCCCAAAATAGCTTCATAAAGTGACTGAAGTTCAGAAAGTGTAAACATTTTTGGCAAAAGCTCAAATCCAATTGGGTTCATGCGCACCGACTTGGTGAGTCTGTTGAAACAAGAATTGAGAATGGCATTGTGGTCGAAAGCAAGTGAACCGACGTCTTTCAATAAAAACCAACGTGCTTCTCGAGCGAAAGAGGCAGGATTCAATTTATAGTCGCTAATTTTTACCAAAGTATAATAACTAGCTGTAATCACTCGGCCAAATGGATGTCGATTTACCTCGCCGAAGGTTTCAACTTGTTCGAAATATAGATCAGAAATTCCAGTCAAGTTGAATAAAACTTCATTCACAGATTGGTTCAAATCTTTGCGCGGATGCACCAAATCGCCAGGCAAGGCCCAATACCCATTGAAGGGTTCGGCGCTGCGTTCGATAAGCAAAACTTTCAAGCCCTCATCATCGAAGCCAAATACTACGCAGTCTACCGATAAGGCGAGTGTAAAATACTCCTTCAATGATTCATCCATAATCTTCGTGGTGTCCAATATATTGATTTCGACGCTGCAAAAATAGTAGTTGCATTGAATTGAGCACCCGAATTCTTGCAAACAAGTAAATTTGACATAAAAATAAGCGAACAATTTGAATCTTACTTTTGTACATTTGTCATCATGGAAATTGTAAATCGCGTTAAAAACAGTGGACTCATCACCATCGACTTGGAAGACTTTGTTCCAAGAGCCAATAAACTTGTTGCTCTAGACATCAAAGACCAATTGTGGCAAGGCATGGTTTTGAAAGAAAAAGATTTTCGTGCTTACATCGACTCAGCCGATTGGTCTGTTTATCAAAATATGATCGTACATGTTTATTGTTCAGAAGATGCTATTGTTCCGCCTTGGGCCTATATGCTTTTGGGTTCAGCGCTACAACCATACGCATCTCAAGTTGTTTTTGGAGATGAAAAAACAGCAATCGAAACTTTGGTGATGGAAAAAATCAACGCATTGAATTCAGATGAATATCAAGATGCGCGCGTGGTAATTAAGGGTTGTGCGAAAATTCCGAATATCGAAAAGGCATTTACAGCGTTAACGATGAAACTTCGAGGCTCGGTGAAATCGTTGATGTATGGTGAGCCGTGTTCAACTGTTCCGATTTATAAAAGGGGGAAGTGATGGGTGAATTTGGACTTTGGTTTTTAGGACAACTTCATTTCTTAAATTTCTTGAACAAACCCCATAAAATTAAAATTAGGGTCAATCCTAAAGTAAGCCATTTCAATGTTGTGAAAACACTTGTAAATCGCGTCACTCCATGTAATTCATTGGGATAGTTAACAAGCATGGTTACAATTCCGCCGTTTTCTATGAAATCCAAAATTGTGATTACGAATGGAAACTTTGCGATTTGAACATCCTTGTGTAGCATGAAAAGGAGAAAACTGAATAGTAAGGCATAGATGATTGGATAAATCACATCCAAGGTCAATTCAACAAGTATGTACGTTTTTCGCTCGGACTCATTGTAGGCGCCAATCAACTCATACGCTTTTTCTGCATCGTATGTCAACTGCATATCCAGCGGTTTCAGGTCAGGGTTTCCGCCCATGGATAAGGCTAGCAAAACATTGATAACAATGACAAGACCAAAAAGAACGAGGGCGTTTTTTCGATTCGCATATTTCACGATGAAGTTGTTCATGGAAGTGATTTTGATGTCAAAGATAGGTTTTTGATGGAATTGTTGGTTAAGTGCTAAGCTATATACTTTGGGACAGCTATTTTCAAAAATATTGGAAAAAACACAAAAATCGCATCTCCGTAACTATTTTATTATCAAATGATTGCAACTGATAACCGTTACTTAACCGTTAAAATCTGATAGCTACAAGTCACCAAAACACTTCAATCAAAATCGCTCAAACCAGAATCACAGCATCACGTATTGCCACAAGATTCTCTATCTTCGCGCCACAAAATTTTCAGCTATAAAAACACAAGTCGCGATGAAAAAAATAATGCTTTTAGGTTCTGGTGAATTGGGGAAAGAATTTGTGATTGCTGCGCAGCGTCATGGTCAATATGTGGTTGCGGTGGACAGTTATGCGAAGGCCCCAGCCATGCAAGTTGCCCACGAATTTGAAGTCATCAATATGCTTGATGGGGCTGCTTTGGACGCGATTGTAGCCAAACATAAACCTGATTTAATTGTGCCCGAAATTGAAGCCATTCGCACTGAGCGTTTTTACGACTATGAAGCGCAAGGAATTCAAGTGGTACCTAGTGCCAAAGCGGCCAATTTCACCATGAATAGAAAAGCCATTCGTGATTTAGCAGCCAAAGATTTAGGCGTGAGAACAGCCAAATATCAATACGCTACTTCGCTCGAGGAAATGCACCAAGCGGTTGCGTTTACTGGGATGCCATGCGTTGTGAAACCCTTGATGTCGAGCTCGGGAAAGGGTCAATCAGTGATTAAAACCGAAGCAGATATTGAAAAGGCATGGAACTACGCCCTAGAAGGCTCGCGCGGTGATTTGATGGAAGTAATCGTCGAATCGTTTGTGAATTTCGATTATGAAATCACCCTACTCACCGTGACACAAAAATCAGGCGAAACGCTTTTCTGCGCGCCGATTGGTCACCGACAAGAACGTGGTGATTACCAGGAATCTTGGCAGCCCGCACCGATGCTCGACAAACATTTGCAAGAAGCTCAAGAAATGGCGGAAAAAGTAACTCGTGCTTTGGGCGGTTCAGGCATTTGGGGTGTAGAGTTTTTCATTGCTCCAGAAGGTGCTTATTTCTCCGAACTTTCTCCTCGACCTCATGATACTGGCATGGTAACTTTAGCTGGAACACAAAATCTGAACGAATTTGAATTGCATTTACGTGCAGTTTTGGGTTTGCCTATACCGAAAATTGACTTGTTGAAAGCTGGAGCAAGTGCCGTTGTATTGAGCGAAACTGAAAGCAATGAATCACCTCAGTTTACAGGCTTGGAGGAAGCACTGAATACACCTCAATCTGATGTTCGAATTTTTGGCAAACCAACCACGCGCAAATACCGCAGAATGGCTGTTGCCTTGTGTTATGATGAGGTGGTTTGTGATATAAAGGCTTTGGTGGAAAAGACGAAAGTAGTTGCTGGGAAAATTAGTGTGAAGTAATTTTCCAATAGTGACCATAAAATTCGCTGTTCACGACAATTCGCGTTAGTGATAGCTTGGCGCAGATAAAAGCCCATTTTTGTGTTCTTGACAAAGCGACCTTAGAAGCTTTAGGCAAGAGCTACAACAATTGCTTTTATCCAGACAACTAAAACGGATAGCGCGTAAACGCCCAAATTTTCTACAAAAAAAATTAGTGTTGAGATAATTTTTTGTGGATAAGGAAATTAAATTGTATTTTTACAATCGTAATGAAGTAAATTTACAATTATGAGCACAATGAATCCCAATAAAAAAAAGCGCATGAGTGGCTTAAAATCCAGTTCAAGTGCTTCGAAAAAATTCTCACCATCTTGGGTATTGACTCATTACAATGATGCGCCTGGATTTAATTT
>DIUF01000117.1:9137-10235 GCA_002422285.1 Flavobacteriales bacterium UBA6165
GAAGTATTTGACTCTAATTCTGACTTCATCAATTGGCTCTTTTCGCAATCAAAAACTCTGGGCAACATGAAGCCTTTTGAATTGCTCGACAGCAGTTTGGGTTTCAAAATTGTGGAAAATGAGATTTTGAGAATCCAACACAATGTGTACGCCTAATGCTTGTTTACAGGGTAACTCATGCCAAGTATAAAGACCAAACTCTTTCTGGATTAGGTGCTGAAAAAGTCGGCGGAAGGTGGAATGAAATTGGAACAAGAGCGGTGTATTGTTCGGAAAATATTTCGCTTGCCTTGTTGGAATATTACATCCATGCACAGAACATTGGCTACTTACCGAAATCAATTTTGGTGGCACAGATTGAAATTCCAGACGCACTGAAAATTGACATTTTGAGCGAATTACCTGAAGCATGGAACCAATATCCTTATTCCTCTAAAACGGCTAAGCTGTTCACTCAGCATGCAAAAAATTCAAACTTTTTTGGCTTAAAAGTACCCTCTTCAATTGTTGGCTTGGAGCACAATTTTATTCTTAATCCAATGCACAAAGATTTTGATTTGGTAAGTATTAAGAACTTCTTTGAATTGCCCATTGATCCAAGATTGAAGGCCTAATTCTCAAAAAAACGTTTCCTAAAAAACAAAAACGCGACAATATTTAAAATACAAATTGTTATACCTGTTTCTAGAAATTGAATTCGCGCGCACAAATCAACTCCAGTAACTGAAGAAATGCAATTATCATAAAAATCAAGCTCATATTTCATGCTTACTTGAGTATCTAAAATTGCCAATGCCATTATTGGAATTGCTAGAATGGATAAACCCAAAACGATGAAAAAAACATATTCTGTCCAACTTTTCATTCGAATAAAATTTACATTTACTTCCTCGAAACATCAAATATAAACAAGTTGTTCGGTACTCAACATATTAATCTCCTCAAAATGAACTACCTCGAAATCAACAAAAACACTTGGAACCAAAAGACCGCTGTTCATCTCGAAACAGCATTTTACGATGTGCCCAATTTCATCGCTGGAAAATCATCTTTGAACGACATTGAACTCCAATTGTTGGGCGATGTGAAAGGCAAATC
>DIUF01000117.1:10247-12292 GCA_002422285.1 Flavobacteriales bacterium UBA6165
AAAACCCGCTTCATCAATTGTGATGTTTACGATTTACCCAATCATCTCGATGAGCAATTCGACATCGTTTTTACGAGTTATGGTACCATCGGATGGCTCCCTAATTTGAATCGCTGGGCTGAAGTAATTGCGAAATTTTTAAAGCCAGATGGCAAATTTGTTTTTGTGGAATTTCACCCCGTTGTTTGGATGTTCGACGACGATTTTCAAACTGTGGCTTACAACTATTTCAATGATGGACCGATTGTGGAAACCTCCGACGGCACTTATGCAGATTTAAATGCGCCAATTACCAATGAAACCGTAACGTGGAACCATCACATGGGCGAAGTTGTAAGCGCCTTACTTCAAAATAAAATCCAAATTGAAAAGTTTGAAGAATACGACTATTCACCCTACAATTGCTTTAGACATACCGAACAAATTGAAACCGGAAAGTTCATCATCAAACACTTTGGGAAACGAATACCGATGGTTTATGGGTTGGTTGGGAGGAAGTGATATTTCGAGGACTTCTTGAATCCTATGCAATTTTAAAAATGTTGTCGACCAATAATGGTGATGATGTGCACCTGGCTGTCAACAATGCGATAATAAATTGTATCAACGCCGCACACACAAAATCGCAAAGTCTCATTTCTTTTAACTGTGATTGGAAAAAGTGTCGGAAATTCAGCAATCTTTCGAAAACAAGCATGCATCATTACAAAATACTTTTCGGCCTGACCTTCACCAAATTGTTCCATGCCGTATTTGAAAATTCGGAACAAATCTTCCTTCGCTTCTTCAGTTAGGATGTAATTAGACATTTTTCAAACGCGCTTTAAATTCAGCAAGCATCTCATCCTCGGTTTGAGGTTCTGCCAATTCGCTGTTCAAACCACGCTCAATTTTCATGTTGACATAATTGTCATAAGCCTCTTGCTCTCGTGCTCTTTTGATGAGATAATTCACCGCCTCACTTTTACTCGTGAACTCTTGATGAGCTACTTGATTTTTCAACCATTCATCGTTTTGATTCGCTAATGTTATGCTTTGTCTTGCCATTGTATAAAACTAATGTGGTGTAAATATACACCGTAAAATTAAAATTCACATTATTTAGACCAAATAAAATAATATGAATCACTGTTAGATCTCCAATCCAGCGACATTTCAACTGCAAAAATTCAATGGAATACCAAAACCATCTTACTCCTTTAATGTGTAAATCTTTATTCACTTTTCTCTAAATTCACCTAAAATTCATCTCCCTTTATTCCCTACATTTGCATCCTTAATTTTACTCAAAAAGATTAGCATTATGAGAACATGGTTCACAGTAAAAATGAAATACACCAAACAATTGGAAGATGGCGCATTGAAGCGTATTACTGAAGCATTTTTGTTTGATGCTGGTAGTTTCACAGAAGCTGAAGCGCGCGCCATTGAAGAAGTTGCCATGTCTATAAAAGGTGAAGTTTTGGTGACCAATATCGCGAAAACTGAATTGGCTGATGTGATTCATTTCGGTGATTGCGACACTTGGTATAAAGTGAAGGTCAGCTTCGTGAGCTACGATGCCGATACAGAAAAGGAAAAACGCCAAGCCAGCAATGTTTTGGTGAATGCTCCAGACATCATTGAAGCCGTAAAAAGAACCAACGACAGCTTTAAAGACAGTATTTCTGCCTTCGAAGTGTTGGCCGCTGCTATTTCTCCGATAGTTGAAATTTATGCCTACGACGACAGCGAAGCCGATTTGCCAAAACCCATTGGAGAAATCATTCAAGACAACAAAGCAGGTATTTATTCTGCGCCGTCGTTAGATGAGGACGAAGATTTTGTGGATGAAGAAACCGGTCCAGAAATAGTAGATGAATACGGTTCAGACGATGAGGAAGAAGAATTAGAAGAGGAAGAAACTGACGAAGAAGAACTCTAAATTGCAGCCCTATGAGCCAACTACTTCAATCACTTAGAAACGACCACCGCGATTTTATCAATGGTGCTTTGGACCACGTTCCAGAAGGAATTAATCCATTCGATTTTTTCTGCGTGTGGTT
>DIUF01000119.1:0-16192 GCA_002422285.1 Flavobacteriales bacterium UBA6165
TCCCACAATTCAATTTTGTTGCCTTCTGGATCCATGATGTGAACGAATTTACCGTAGTCATAAGATTCGATTTCATCGAGTACATTTACGCCTGCGGCTTTCAATTCTTTAACCAATTCCTCGATGTTTTCCACACGATAGTTGATCATGAATTCTTTTTCGGAGGGTTGGAAGTACTTCGTGTCATCTTTGAATGGACTCCATTGCGAAAATCCTTTTTTTGTATTGTCTGCGCCTTGGTACCATTCAAACACAGAACCATATTCGTTGGTTTGCAGCCCTAAATTCGTTCTGTACCACTCACTCATCATTTTGGGGTCTTTGCTTTTGAAGAATATGCCGCCAATTCCTGTTACTTTTTTCATAGTTGTTATTTGTCAAATTCGAAAAAAACGCTTCTGCACTTATGTCCACAGGGTTCTAATTTTTCATCAGAATTATCGCCCAAGGTTCTTCCATGAATGCGTTCTTCAATAATCATAAAATGAGGATCGTAGCCCCAAAAATTTTTTAAGTATTGTTGCGCTGCTTTTACCCTGCGCATGCTAATGTTTTCGCTGTCAATTTCGTCAGTTGGTTCTTGATTGTCTGTTTCAAAGCCAATTATAAGCTTGACTTCGGGATGGTCTGTCAAATATTGACCAACGCTATCCAATACGGCATGATGTTTTTGATTTATAGCATCTTCATTCAATTCAAAATAAATGGCCAGTGGTGACTTTTCCTCAATGTCAGAACTACTCACACAGGCTGAAATAATCATTGAAAGCAAAATAGGGGAGGCAATTAATCTCATGATTAAAAAATTAAATGTATTTCTGTGCAGAGCAAATTTAGCGTTTTGCATGTTTTTCCAGTGCAAATTTTCGAAGCACATTTTAAATCATTTACTGCCCATAAATTTCGTCCAGCATTTTCCAACCCACAATTTCATCGAAGTGGTTGATGTCGGAGAAGTTGTATTTGTCTTCGGTGAGTAAGTTTTTACCTGAAAAATCGAACACATTTTCTTTCATGAATATCTTTTCAATCAAGGCCAAGTCATCTTCATTTATCCCAATTTGATTGTAAGCTGGTGTGATGATGATTTTGAAATTTGTTTTGTGTTTTTTTAGCAGTTGAGCAATTTTGTGGAGAATATCTTCAAACTCAGGTGTGATGAGTGATCTCGATTGTTGTTCTGTTTTTGGTCTTTTTCCAAAGCGCATTTTGTTTAGAGTGCTGTCTTGCTCTGGTATTTTTGACCAATTCAGTCGGCTCGATTTGTTCCAATCATTGGATAGGGTATCGAAGTTGATTTTGTTTTCTGGCTTTTCAAAAATTTCACCAATGGCTTTCAGTATTGCGCTAGGTTTGAGAAACTCCACGAAAAGCGTGGTGTGAAAATGCAATTTTGAGCGCCCCGACAATTTGTAATGTTTGAGCTCAATGGCAGTTGTTGGTTCTTGAATTTTGCTAAAACTCGTTGGAATATCTATGAGAATGATGGCATTATCGATGTTGACTTTTCGTTTGTCAAGAAATTTAATTTTTTGATAAATGCCAGTGATGGTTTCGCCCCAAGCTTGAAATAGAAACTGTCTGGAGCCTTCGGGTAAATGAGATTTCCATTTGTATGTGTTTAATCCACAGCCTTTTGAGCTTCCGAATATGAATGAGTTGTATTGCTGCGATTTTTCATTTTTGAGATACAATTCAGTAGAAAGATATTCGCGATTCAAGGTGTTGACATTGGCTAAATCAAATTTTTTGTTCGTTTTGAACGGGTCAGCAAGGAGATAAACAAGCACAACCAAAATCAAGGGAATCCCTATGAAAAAACTGGTTTTTATGATGAATTTTCTCATGCTCTAGAATTGAAAATAGATGAATGATTTGCTGTTGGCGCCAAATTCAAAAATGACCAAAATCAATGCGTAATAAATGCTCCATTTCACATACTTATTTTTCACCCCAGATAATTCTAATCCGTGTTGTTTTTCTCTTTGTACCCATTCTACGAGTAACATGAATAGAATGAAAATGAAACTTTTGTTGAATCCAAATCCATAAACAGGGGCGTAAAAAATGGATTTGGAAAAAAGTGTGGACAAGTAATCCAATGCATGGTTGATGTCTTTTGCGCGAAAGAAAATCCACCCGAGCACAACCAAAAAGAAAGTGAAAGTCATTTGGAACAATTCTTTGAGATTGGGGAAGAATCGATTTTCGGCGACTGTATTGGTATTCACCCGATTTCTTTCGAGTAAAAGCAATGGTAAGAACAGGAGGGCATGAAAAGTTCCCCAAGCGATAAATGTCCAGTTGGCACCATGCCAAAATCCGCTCACAACAAATATGATTAGGGTGTTTCGCACGGCCTTCCATTTTCCGAATCTACTTCCTCCGAGTGGAATATAGAGGTAATCGCGGAACCAGTTGCTCAGAGAAATGTGCCAGCGTCGCCAAAATTCTGCAATGTCGCGCGAAAAATAAGGGAAGGAAAAATTTCTCAATAGCTCGATACCAAAAAGTCGCGCTGTGCCTAAGGCAATATCAGAATATCCTGAAAAATCGCCATAAATCTGGAAAGCGAAAAACACAGCTGCAACAAGTAATGTACTTCCACTATGATCGTCTGATGTTACAAAAATTTGATTGACATAAACGGCGCAATTGTCGGCAATCACGATTTTTTTGAATAATCCCCAAAGGATTTGTCGCATGCCATCAACAGCTCGAGCGTAATCAAAAGTTCGTGGTTTCTGTATTTGCGGCAAGAGGTGTGTAGCGCGCTCAATTGGTCCTGCCACAAGCAAGGGGAAAAAGCTCACGAAGAGCGAATAGTTGATGAAATTTAGCTCGGGTTTTATTTTATCTCTATATAAATCAATTACATACGATAAGCCATGGAAGGTGTAGAATGAGATGCCAACAGGTAAAATTAAATTTAAAGTGCTGTAGTTTACATTGAAACCGAGTCCTGATAAGCCAGCAGCAAATGACTCTACAAAGAAATCATAGTATTTAAAAACGCCCAAAACGCCCAAGTTGATAGAAACGCTGAGCCAAAGCCAAAACTTTTTAGTGCTTGGGGTTAATGCATTGTGTATTTTGATACCAGTGAAATAATCCAAGAGGGTTGAACCTATCAAAATGAACATGAACCGCCAATCCCAACTGGCATAGAAAAAGTAACTCGCCGCGAGCAGGAGCAAATTTTGTGCGCGCAATTTGCTTTTGGTCACAAACCAATAGAGCACAAAAACGATAGGCAAAAAGACCGCAAAACTGAGCGAGTTGAATATCATTTGGATAAATAATTGCGATTAGCAAGCCAAAAAACAGATACGAGAATTTTGCGCAAATGTATGCTTTTGAAGTCAGTACCAGTCTATTCCCACTCAATAATATTTTGTGTTTTTTTGGTTTTATAATGGTGATTCTGACTGGAGGTTCAAGTCGGAAATCAAGTTAATAGTTGGAATCAAATTGGCTCATCAACAAATGTATCAAAGCATAACCAGTTGAATATTAATGGACTTTGGTGCTTTCACGCAGCATTCTTTGAAAGTTGGTTTAAATAAGCGAGGCACTATGTTGTTGGAAAAACCAATTTTCTCAATGGGAATGCCGAAAAACGAACGGTCGCAGATTCCATTTGAATTCTCGTCTTGGTACATGCTCACCGCATAGTCACCATGAGGCAATCCTGTGAAACTGGCACTTATTTCACTTTTATCGGCTGGAATTGTTAATACTCTGAATTGTTTGTCTGTGCTCAGCCAGGTAGTTGGAGAGTTGTACAAGGCAACGATTAAATTCCCTTTTTTCGCTTTAACATTCGTGATATTAACAGTAATACTATGGGTGCTGGCATGAATTGAACCTACGCAAAGGATAAAGTATAAAAGTATGGCACTAGTGATAGTTAAACGACTCATACTGCTCGTGATGATTCGCTTAAAAAACCGTATTGAATTTAGGCTTGAATTGTCCATATATCAAAGTGTTTTAGAGGTTTTTAGCCTCCTAAAATAGATAAAATTCAACACGATAGCGTTTTATTTTGACAGATTTTGAAGAAAGGTGCGCTTTTGGGTGGTTTAAATTTATCGTGTTTCTTCCCACGATCAATCAAATATTTTCGAACGGTCAGCTTCTTGTATGTATTTTTCGAGGATGGAAAGGTCAGAAAAAATTGGGTGTAGTAATTCCCCGAATCGAATTTGACTTTCTCTAGAATCAGCAATAGCGAAGAAAGCACCAGCTTCAGAATCGAACTCGATGTGGTTGAGTAATTCTGGATCTAATTTTTTTATGATTTGTTCAATATGTCCATCCCAAGAATATCCGTTGCCAGAATAATCATACTTTGAAAATATTGGGCTATATAAATCGAGCAGACTATCCTCTTCAATATAAACCATGATATCGAAATCTTGTCCTTCATAATAAAGTTCAAAAGGAAAGTATGTGGATGTATCTTGACCAAATTCTACAATTTCAATTTGCTTCTCTGAAGAATTTTCATCTGTGTGATTCGTACAGGATATAATAAATGCTGCTAATGTAGCTACTGTCAAGAAAGTGGTTTTTGAATTCATTATTCTATGAAATAGATTTTGAGTAATTAAAATTCGCCAAGATTTTCACTATAAACAAAAACACCAAATGTATCGTAGTAAGACCAAGTTCCAAAGACTTTCCAACTTCCATCAACTTCACGAAATTTCCCACGTTCTCGGATTTGTCCATTGGGATGATAGCGAATTTCTTCATAAATCAACTCTTTGATGTCTATGAGCTCAATTGATGTTTCTTTTGTACCATCCTCGTAAAACTCATGTTGATACAGCATTACGTCTTCATCAGCATATGCGCTTTTTAATGCTATGTTACCATTTTCAAAATAATGAATCGCCGTTCTAGGATAAAAATACTTGATGCTGTAGGTTGCCTCGAATTCAAGCTGACCATTTTCATAATAGAATTCCCAAAAACCTATGCGTTTACCAAGGTCGAGAGTCCCCCGCATCATAAGTTGTCCATTTTCGAAATACCTTTCATAATGACCATGCGCTTTACCATCAATCTCAAATGATTTGCTTTGCACCTTTCCATTAGGAAAAGTATCAATAAACTCACCGTTGCATGGTGCACCATTACAGTAGCGTGTTGCCGAAATGTTTCCCATGTCATAACGCCAGCCATCTAAAACAATATCTGCAAATGATATATTCAATAGGGTATCGTTTGATTGCCCAAAAATGGTAATCGTGTTGAATGCCAAGAAAGTGAATACAAGCAGGTTTTTCATTTTTTGAGTTTTGGCGTGTGATTTTTTGTTTTCATTTTCAAAACTGCTGTTTTGTGGACGAATTTAAAAAAAGAACGATTATCGAAAACAAAAAATATAAGTAGGAGATTTAAACTCAATTGCTAAACTACAAGTTGTCTTTGGGTAAGGGCTTTAAAAGTTTTACGGCACCTGTTTTCGCTATGATTTTTTCAATTTGCAATATGGGCCAAGAATAATCTCGATTTTGATCATCTCCTATGAGATAGCCCCATGGCGACATGGCTTCAATTCTGTCAAAAATCACCTTGATAATGGCTAAAAACGGAATCGCTAAGAACATGCCTGCAACACCCGCTATAGCACCTCCTGTTATGACGCCAACAATTGATGCTAATGCATTTATTTTTACCTTATTTCCAACAATTCTTGGAACCAAAATATTGTTGTCTATGAATTGGACCAATGCATATAAAGCAACGACGCCAAACATTACTGAAATTTCACTTGAATTGATGAGTGCCGCTAGCAAAGCAATAGTTATGGCCATCATGATTCCGATGTAGGGGATTAAATTGAGCAGTGCTGTAATTACGCCTATTAGAATGGCATATTCAACACCCAAAACAAACATGCCTGCGCTTGTTAGAATAGCAACAATAAACATTTGAATGAGTAGTCCTAGGATATAACTTTTTAGTATGATATTGACATTGCGGAGGATGTCTTCTAAGATGTGGTGACTTTTATTTTTAACCATTTTGAACAAGAATTTTGTGAATAGGTCTTGGTACAAAAGAATCAAAAACACATATATCGGAATGAGAACCGCGTTAAAAATACTTGTTGAGAAAAAAGACAATGTGCTGCCCATAATTTGGTTCTCTCCATTGAGCGTGTTGCCGAGTGTCGATTCAAAATATAGGGACTGGTCTTTCAAACTGAATCCGATGGTGTCTCTTAGCCAAAACCTGAGGTTATCGTGGTGAATGCTTAAGTTCAAAATGATTTTCTCTGAGTCCTGAACAACGCCAGAAATTTGCCAAGAGATGAAAAAGAGAATGCCCAGAAATAAACTGATGAATATCAAAACAGTAATGAAGATGGCCAAAATTCTCGGCACAAATAGTTTATTGCTAATGAAGTGATAAAGCGGATTCAAAAGAATAGCTATCAATAAGGCGATGAGTATTGGCACCAAAAGATGTTGTGCTGTATGAGCAAAAACAATGATGATACCGATACTCAATAAACTTAGCGGGAGCTTAACAAATAAAGGCAGTCTAAGCAATTGATTGTCGGTCATTATGTTGTTTCATTTTCTGCATGAACCCGTCTCCAATTGGTTAATTTATAGAAAATGGTTTTAATCACCGAACGAATTTCATCTGCATTGTCGGTTACTTTGGCAGCAACTAAAAGTTGAAGCATATTGCCTTCAATATTTTCTATAAGTCCGTCTGGTCTTTTTATGATCAGTTTTTTTGCAATATATCCAGTTCCAAAACCAATAGCTGCATTGAATAAGTTATTTCGTATATCTGGAGATGTAATCGCTTCAGACAAGGTGTTTTTGATCAGGTTGATCGGCTTTAGACTGTCGTAAACTGCATGGAAGTGCTCTTTCAGCATTTTATCTTCTTCGATGTGCTGCGCCTCTTTCTCTATGATGAGCAATTTCAGTCTTTCTGATGCACTTTGGTTTTTCATTGAACTTAGTTTAAGAGCTTTTTTATGAATATTTCACGGGTTGGCTTCTTGATCCAAGGTGTTTTGAAAATAACAACAAGAATGGTTAGAAGACCATAAAATCCGGCCACAATGAAAAAACCATAGTAATTATGACCCATACATTCGCCAATCCAAAGTGCGGCACCAATGTGAAAAAATGTAATGACCAATAGGGCCAATGATGCGATGGCGAAATTGGCTGTCAATGAAGAAATCACATCAGCAGACTTGTCTATCATCTTAAGTTTATACAGATCAACTGTAGTCTTTAAATGTATTTCGGTCTTTTCAAAAAGAGCGCTGATGTGATTTTTCATAAAGTAGTTGTTAATTGGAGGATTTAATTACGAACACTGGTGGGTGTTAATGTAATTGCTATTTAGCCGAATGGGATACGTCAATCGAATTGGCGTGCACTTTATCTTTCACCTCTTGGATTTCTTTTTTTGCATCACCAACCAATGAGTTCAATTTGTCTTTCATTGAATTTGTGAAGTCTTCGGTTTTTCCAGCAATTTTTTTGCGCGTGTTGCTTCCTTTATCTGGTGCAAAAAGAACACCTAAAATGCCCCCAATAGCAGCACCAACAACGAGTGAGCCTACAATAACGCCAGCTCTACTTTGATTGTTTTTTGAATTTTCCATAATTTTTTTTTTAGTTGAATGAATAAATATATTTGTTGAGGGGTCTTGTTTGATACGATGCACGCTATTTTGCTCTCTGTTTCGCTTGGTTCATTTACCTAAGCGATTTGAACAAAATTTGATATGCATTTGCCACCCTCATGGGCAATACGTGAATATCTCAAATCTTATTTTTTTGATTCTTAATGGTATGCAAAGGTGCGGCTCTTTCTTCTGCAAAGTATTACAGAAAAAGAACCGATTGTTACATAATTATGTGCTTCCAGAACAAGAAATGGCTTATTACCAAGAACGTTGATTCTAGAAATAAATAGATATCATTGAGCTATGATGGAGTCAAATCTTATTTTCTTTTGAATAGATTTGCGATGGTTTTACCCAAATCATCTAATTTTTCGATAGAGTCTACCAGCGATGGATTTTTCAAATTATTCGGACTGTATATATTCACGCCAATTTGAGTAGGGTAAACAAGAATGTAATTCACGCTTTGGAAGTATTTGTTTAGATAGCCAGGAATTTTATTCATATGTTGCTGATAAGATGGATGTTCTCGTCGGCTCATTACAATTAATAAACTATCATCGGTTTTAATTTCTCGCGCAATAATCAGAAAATCACTCCAATCTTCAAACTCTATAAATTCACTTTCTATNNGCCCCAGTATTTCTTCCAATATTCCAAACTTTTAAGAGCCAAAACAAGAAGCCGATTTCTTTTTCAGCGCGATCTGGAACAAAAATAAGGTGTCGTTTGATTGTAGATAATGGTTGAACAGGTTTGTAAATGATAGTGGTCGCATTGCTTTTTGATAAAATGCCATCGGTTAAAGTGCCGCTAAAAGAATCTGAAATTCCTTTAGGTTCATGGAGTCCGAGAATCAAATCTGTTATTTTTTGTTCTCTAACGACATTTGTAATACCATTTCCGATATTTAAATCATAGCGCAGTAAATCTCTGAGTGGCATATCAGCTGCAGACGATGTAATAACCGCTTTATTCAATATCTTTTTTGACTCTTTCAGTTCGGTCGCTTCAGAATGTTCATTTTCGATGATGTTTAGCGCAAACATACCTGATTTATTACTCTTTGATTTGATCACTAATGCAAGATTTATTAACTCTTCTGTAGTTTCTAAATTGTTTGTAGCCACCAAGATGCGTTCTTCGGCTTCTGAATTTTCATCATCATCATCTGATGCTTCAGACAAAGCAATATTCTGCGCTCCTTTTTGAGCTACGAAGGAAGCTATGGTGCAGGTGAAAAGAATCATGAGAATGGTACCATTCAAGACGCTTTCATTCAGTAGTCGGTCTGGAGCGAGTGTTTCTCCGAGCAATGCAGCGGCTTCAATTTCTTCTTTGTTCAAGATGATGTTGTATCCCACTAAAACGGCTGCTAGTGTAGCGGCTGCTTGGGCATTACTCAAACCAAAAATCAATCGGCGTTCGTTGCGACTGAATTTATAGATTTTTTGTGTTAGCCAAGCGGCTAAAAATTTGGCTAAGGTCGCCACAATAACCATGGTTGCGGCCACTTTAATGGTTTCGAGGTCTTTGAAAAATACGCGGTAGTCGATGAGCATTCCCACACCAATCAAAAAGAACGGAATGAATAGTGCATTGCCCACAAACTCAACCCTGTTCATCAAAGGCGAAGTGTGAGGAATTAAGCGATTCAGTGCCAATCCAACGAGGAACGCACCAATAATCGCCTCAATGCCAGCTGCTTCGGCAAGGAAGGCTCCGAGGAACACCATGGCCAGCACAAAGATGTATTGCGAAATGTTGTCGTCGAATTTTTTGAAAAACCAGCGGGCTATTATTGGGAAAACAAACATAACAATCAATCCAAAAACGACCACCGAAATACTTATTCTTACCCAAAATGCTGTGTCAGCGTTCCCCGTTGTCATTCCCGCAATTGCTGCCAAAACCAGAAGGGCCAGGGTATCGGTGATTACAGTCCCACCAACGGTGATATTTACCGCCCGATTTTTAGCCACGCCAAGTTTGCTGATAATGGGGTAAGCAATGAGCGTGTGAGAGGCAAACATACTGGCTAGCAGAATGGAAGTCATCATGGAGAAGTTCAAGAAATAATAGCCCGCCAAAATGCCCAAAGTCATGGGTATTGTAAAGGTGAGCAAGCCAAAAACCAAGCTTTTTTTGCTGTTTTTCTTGAAATCAGCCATATCGATTTCTAAACCAGCCAAAAACATGATGTAGAGCAATCCAACGGTACCATACAAAACAATACTGCTGTCGCGCAACATCAAATTGAGTCCATTTGGACCAATGATAGCTCCAGCGATAATCAAACCGATGAGGTGTGGGATTTTCAGTTTGTTCAATATCAAAGGGGCGAACAAAATGATAAAAAGAATGAGTGAAAATAGCAGAACCGGATTTTTAAGCGGCAAGGTTAAATCGAAGACGGAGAGTATTATCATGCGGCAAAACTACGTCTTTTTTCTTTGATTTTGAGCAGAAAACCTTGTTATTTACGGTCTTTCTTTTTATACAATTTTCCATCAAAATCAATAAGTCGGTTATCCAATAAGTCAAAAATGATTTCACGGATTTTAGTTTCATCCGCTTGCGCCAAGTGCATTTTTATTTCTAGAAAACTTCTGGGTTCATTCAAATAGTTCAGGATAACCTCTTGGATGCTTCTCGGCTTTTCAGGCATTTCCTTTCCTTGTTTTTGGGCTTTACAAACATCGCATATACCACAATCTGTTCCTTTTTGTCCAAAATAACTCACCAACTGCACACTTCGACAAATGGGCTGAGTAAGGTAGTCCACGACGTAGCTAAATTTCTCAACCGCAACTTCTTTTCTAATTTTGAGTACCTCTGGTTTGAGATGAAAATGTGTATCTGGTAAACGTTCTTGTATAAATGTTACTTGAGGTTCGTCAATTCGCCAATTGATTTCAAATAGGCCATTTTTTTCAAGAGACTTCANNTTTCGAATTTGAAAATCATAAAGTGTTTTGTTGCTTACAAGACATGAAATTCTAGTTCGGTCGAATGAATTTTCGTTGAATGTAAGTGTTTTATTGAGCTCCAAAACTTTCAAGGCGTTGTAAACCAATAACAAATCAAAGTTGTATTTCTTTACAAATTCGTTAATATTCAATGGATAGGTCTCATCTTTTCCCGATCCTATCGCCAATTGAAGAAAACTGCAAATTGCATTATATACGCGTTTCACATCCTCTGGCTCAGGGAAACGCTGGAGCATGCGTTGTTCCAATTGTTCCAAATCAGTGTCACCAATAAATGCCATGGTACGTGCCATCTGCCCGTCTCTTCCTGCTCGACCGGCCTCCTGATAAAATGCTTCAAGCGAATCAGGAAATTCATAATGTAAAACAAAACGGACATTGGGTTTATCAATACCCATTCCAAAGGCATTTGTAGCCACAATCACTTTGGTTTTTCCAGAAATCCAAGCGTCTTGTTTGATTTTCCGTTCTTCTCTTGTCAAGCCGCCGTGGTAGAAATCGGCAGACAAATGATTGGCGCTCAATACTTGTGTGATAAACTTTGTGCTTTTTCTGGTTTGGCAATAAACAATACCCGTGTAATCTTTGAATTTGCTCACCATATGAATGATTGCAGCCTCTTTGTTGTTCACATGATAAACTTCATACGACAGGTTTTTTCTCGCAAAATCGCCTTCAAAATAGTCGTGTTTTCTGAGTTTTAAAAAGTGAACAATATCTTCTTTAACACGGGTTGTTGCAGATGCTGTTAGTGCTATAATTGGCGTGTTTGGATGCCATTCTCGCAGGGCAGCTATATCCAAATAGGGGGGGCGAAAATCGAAACCCCATTGAGAAATGCAATGCGCTTCATCAACAGCGATGAGTCCCACATTCATAGCCTTACAGCGGTCTATAAATAAACGACTTTGGAGGCGCTCCGGGGAAGTGTAGAGGAATTTTACGCCTCCGAATCTTACGCGGTCGAGCAGCAAGTCTATTTCTCGATAGGTCATGCCACTCACGATGAATTCTGCTTCAATGCCGCGTTTTTTCAAATTCATCACTTGGTCTTCCATCAAGGCGATGAGCGGCGATATAACCAAACAAACGCCATCGCGCGCCAGAGCGGGCACCTGAAAGCAAATTGATTTTCCTCCGCCTGTGGGTAGAAGTGCCAATACATCATGTCCGTAAATGGCAGCATCCACAATGTCTTGTTGCATCGGACGGAATTCAGAATAGCCCCAATAACGCTCTAAAATTTCGAGTGATTTGTTCATATTTAGCTTGGGAATATTAACAAAATTTATGTGTAAAAGTAAGACAATTCGACCAAGTTTTCCCTTAGCAGCGCTAATTTTTGTAGATTTGCACCAATTTGAAAAAAACGCCCATGAATACTGTAGATATTTCAGATTTGGTTATTACAAAAACTACTCAATCACGCATTTCCGAAGTTGACTTTACCAATATACCTTTTGGCCGCATTTTTTCTGATCATATGTTGGTGATGGATTTTGTGGACGGAAAATGGCAAACCGCACAAATTAAACCTTTTGCTGCCTTACCGATGCATCCAGCGGCCTCTGCATTGCACTATGGTCAGTCCTTTTTTGAAGGCATGAAAGCATATAAGCAGGCTGATGGAAAGCCTGTTTTGTTCAGACCGCATTTGAACGCCAAACGTTTTAATGATTCCGCGCATCGTTTGTGTATGCCTACTTTGGATGAA
Organism: Flavobacteriales bacterium UBA6165; assembly: GCA_002422285.1. Taxonomy (GTDB): domain Bacteria; phylum Bacteroidota; class Bacteroidia; order Flavobacteriales_D; family Crocinitomicaceae; genus UBA6165. The sequence goes on from DIUF01000119.1 coordinate 12,383, forward strand.
GAACGATTTATCTCCTTGATTGCCGAATTGGTAAGAATCGATAGCAATTGGATACCTGAAAGTGAAGATTCTGCTCTATATATTCGTCCGTTTATGTACGCCACCGATGAATACATTGGCGTAAAGGCATCTGATAATTACAGATTGGTGGTTTTTACTTGTCCTGTTGGTGCTTATTATTCTGAACCATTGCGCTTGAAAATTGAAGAGTATTATACACGCGCTGCAGAAGGTGGTGTTGGAAATGCAAAGGCTGCAGGAAATTATGCTGCGTCTCTCTACCCAGCGAAATTGGGTCGCGACAAAGGATTCCACCAATTGCTTTGGACAGATGGAAAAACGCATGAATACATTGAAGAGAGTGGCACGATGAATATTGTTTTCATGATTGATGGTGTTTTGATTTCACCAAGCGAGGAAACAGATACCATATTGAAAGGGACGACCAAAAGAACAGTTTTTGACTTGGCTCAACATTGGGGGCTTCCAACTGAAGAACGCAGAGTAACTGTTGCAGAGGTAATTGCTGCCATTCGCGAAGGAAGATTACAAGAGTGTTTTGGCGCTGGAACTGCTGCCACAATTGCACAAGTAGATGTTATCGGTTATCGCGATGAAATTTTGAAGCTGCCGACCATTGAAAACCGCACTTTTTCTAATAAAGTGATGCAGTACATTGATGGCGTGAAGTATGGCAAGGTCGATGATGAATTGAATTGGATTTTCAAAATTGATTAACTGTGGCTTTAGCAAATAAAACTAAATCACCATTTTTGAACCGACACATCTGGTCTATTGTGTTGATTTTATTGAGTTCAGGAGCTAAGTTGCTTTCTGAATTTCTTCCTGATTTCACGAATTTTAGTGAAATTACAACCCAAAAGTGGGTGCATGTCTTTGACCAGATTTTTGTGGCTACATTGGTGCTTCTGATATTCAGGTTGATTTACAAGTTCACATCAGGGAGAATAGCCAAGGTTTTTGATGAGCAAGAAGAACAGATTTTTTATTCCAAGATATACGGATGGGTCTTGTTTACCATTGGCGCTTTTATTGTGCTCAATTTGTTTGGACTTTCGTTGAACAACATCACGCTATTTATTGGTATCATCACAACAGGTTTGGCATTCGCCTTGCGCGAGGTTTTGTTGTCATTCATCGGGTGGTTGATATTGTTGCGCAAAAAGCCATTTCGCATTGGTGACCACATTCGCATTGGCGACGAGCATGGCAAGGTAATTCATATTGGCACTTATTATGTGATTTTGGATAGGACAAGTGATATTCCAGATGATTTTACCCGCATCCCGAATCGTTTCTTTTTGGAGAAAAGCATTCAAAAATTGGGGAAAAATCGTTCACAAGAAAAATTGATGTTTCGAATCACTGAGCGTCCCGATAACAAAGACCAGCGCCTAGAAAAACTTGAAACCATCATTCACGAAATTGATGCCGACGCCAAACTGTTGTCTTCAAATTTTGATGTACAAGACGATCGACTTTATCTGGTTGTCAATGTTTTGGTTCCTTTTGACAACAAAGCGCAATGCAGGTCGCGTGTTGTTGAAGCTACTTTAGACTCCTTTGGCGAGTTTATTTATTTCCCGAAGGAATAATCAATACATAAATCCAAATAACCACAATGGAATTATATTTCCATAACCGTGTTCAATGTTGTCCGAAACCACAAAGGCGTTTTCAAGATTCTTGATTTGTTTTTTCTTTTTCGATTTGCCTCCAATTTCGAATGTGTAAGTGTCATCAACAAGAAAATCGCTATCTGGACTTGAAATCACTTTATGCACATTGGCCACTTGATTGAAGAAAAAGCTTTCTCTCAAAGTTCCTTCATTCACACTTTTTGGATTTAAGGCATACATAATATTCGGATGATGCAAGAATATTTTGTCTGGTTTTGCCAAATGCGAATCTGAAGATTCTTTGCTGTGCAACAAGTTTATTATTTTCGATTCTTCCAAAAATTTGAGGTAATGAATCACAGTTTGGCGCGATGTTTCTATATCTCCAGCCAATTTCGTGATGTTGGGTTGAAATGGAACCGTATGGGCAATGTGAGTGATCAATTTTTTAAGTTTGTGGATATATCTGACTTCCACATTGCGTTGATAGGGTAAATCTACTTCAATCATCAAGGTTAAAGTACTCATCAGTTTTCTGTGATACGACTTTATACTTTCCAAATAGAAAGGGTAGTAGCCGTATTGCAAGTAGTCTTTGAAAAAGGCAAATGGCTTTACTTTTTTCAAGATTTCGGTGGTCAGTTTTTCATGGTTTTCCAAAATTTCTTCCAAAGTATGAATTGGAAATTTCTGCTTTGTTTCTACTTCAAGAAATTCCCGAAATGAAAGTCCATTCAGTGTGTGAACTACCGATCTGCGACTCAAATCAGCTTGGCCTTTCAACACATCTAGCAATGACGAACCCGTAAAAACGACGTATAATTTTTTGAATCGGTCGTTGATGTTTTTGAGCTCTTGCGACCAGTTGTTGTATTTGTGTACTTCATCTAAAAAGAGATGCGTGCCACCCATTTTCACCCATTGGTCAGCCAGTTCCACCAATTTATGCTCAGTGAAATAGATATCGTCTAGACTCACATACAGCGGTTTGCTGTTTGGTCCCAAACCATTTTTGATTTGGTTGAACAAATATGTGGTTTTACCAACGCCTCTCGCACCCGTTAACCCAATTAATCGGTCGTTCCAATCGATGTCAACAAATCTATCGAAAAGTGATTCGTAATGGTTTAAGTACTCGCGGTGCGTTTCTAATAATGTTTCCATTTTTGCTATATTGAGATTACAAAAATAGTTCATTTTGTTAATTACACAAATCAAAAATATGTTATTTTGTTAAGTATACTTAACAAAATTGATTAAAAACGTTAAGTAGACTTAACGAAATTGGCAAATAGTGATAAGTTGTATTTACGATTTTGCAAAATTATTGACCTAACCACAACTAACGAAGTTTAATTATGGCGGATTAACGAATCTAACAATCAGGAAAAATTTTCCCGGGATTCATGATTCCATTCGGGTCGAAAATATTTTTTATGGAGCGCATTAAACCGAGTTGGATTGGATTGAAGGCAATATCCATATATTCTTTTTGCACTAATCCGATGCCGTGTTCTCCAGAAAGTGTGCCACCAAGCCGAACGGTTAATGCGAAAATCTCACGAATAGCCGTTTTGAGTTCCGTATTCCAAAATTCATCTGACAAATCGCCTTTGATGATATTGATATGTAAATTGCCATCACCAGCATGACCATAACACACAGATTTGAAGCCGTATTTGGCACCGATTTCTTTAACACCTGAAAGCAAATTGGCCAACTCATAACGGGGCACAACGGTATCTTCTTCCTTATAAATGGAATGTGATTTCACGGCTTCACCCACTTTTCTGCGTAAGGTCCAAAGTGCGTCTTTTTGCGCTTGATTTTCGGCAATCAATGGTTCGTTACATTCAAATTGTTCCAAAAGCGAATAGATTTTCTCAGCCTCTTGAAAGAGCACTTGTTCATCCCAGCCATCGAGTTCAATCAACAAATGAGCTTGGTGATTCGCAGCCACTTCGACAGGAGAATCATCTACAAAGTTCAAGGTCCACAACAAAGCATCTCGCTCCATAAATTCCATAGCTGAAGGGATGACACCTTTTTTAAATATTTCTGGAACCACGCGACAAGCTTCTTTGGCATCATAAAAAGGCACCAACATCAGTAAATCTTTGGTAGGGTGGGGCAGCAGTCTGAGTATAATTTTAGTGACTATTCCCAATGT
>DIUF01000119.1:16250-17211 GCA_002422285.1 Flavobacteriales bacterium UBA6165
TTGGGTAATTACACCAGGTTCAACAGTGACTTGTAAATTGTTATCGTCAATCTCCAAAATACGGTTGAAGCGCTCCATGGAAATCAAAACACCACCATGAATTGCCAATGCACCACCACTCAATCCTGTTCGAGCACCACATGGGGTAACTGGGACTTTGTTTTGATTGCAATAAGCCAAAATTGCGCTGATTTCTTCGACTTGATTGGGTTTGATCAAAAGGTCTGGTGTAAACTGTAAATTTTCAGTTTCATCATGACCATAATGCTCCAATGTCTCCTCATTCGTAAAACAGATTTCAGAGAAATTTTGAAGAAAATAATTCAGATTTTCATTTGTCCAAGCCATCTTACAAGCCAAGAATTAAGAGTTCGATATCTTTGAATGGTAAGCCAAAAACTTTGCCCAATACTTCACTTGTGAGCGTTCCTTTGTAGAGGTATATACCATTTCTAAAACCTATTTCAGATCGAATATAATCCACGACACCGCCACGTTCGCCCATATCTATTAAGATTGGACTAAAAATATTACTCAAGGCAATCGAGGCTGTACGAGAAACCCGGGAAGCCACATTGGGCACACAATAATGAATCACACCATGTTTTACAAAAGTTGGATCATTGTGGTTGGTGATTTTAGATGTCTCGAAACAGCCGCCTTGGTCAATTGAAATGTCAATGAGGACAGAACCAGGCTTCATTTGTTCCACCATTTCCTCAGACACCACGCATGGAGTTCTGCCCAGTGGCGCACGCATTGCTCCAATAACGACATCGGCGCGTAGCAAGGCTTTTGAAACTAATTTGGGTTGTAGGACAGATGTAAACATGCGGACTCCAATATCGTTTTGCATTCTTCGGAGTTTTGCAATGTTGGTATCAAAAACTTTGACAGAGGCACCAAGCCCAAGAGCCGCACGAGCCGCATATTCACCAACCGTTCCAGCGCCGATAATTAC
>DIUF01000101.1 GCA_002422285.1 Flavobacteriales bacterium UBA6165
CGTCTGTTGCCTTCAACTTACAAACACATGAGCTCCCAAAAGACAAGCCGAATAGTTCAATTTCAAGCATATTCGATGTTGCGCATCGGTGAACGGTGCACTCTATCCCAAAAATGAATGACAAATGACTGAATAATATGATTACGGCTATAGCTCGCATAATTCGAATTATGACCTCAAATTTAGTTTATTTACTTTACAAATCGAAAGAATTTAAAGGGTTTTTTATGCTAATGTTGAAATGCTAAAACTAAAGTGAGCAAATTTGAACCTGAAATACAATCAAATTCTTGCATGTTTTGTAATGACTTTGCTTTCCGTATAGTTTAAGTGGATTTAGATTAGCGTTGCTTTTTTTGAGGACTACGAAAAATTAAAAACAGTAAAATAGAAGACGTGTTGTGAATTGAATAGTCGGTTTCATAATTTCAGTCTCAAAAAATTCAAGTTGCATCAATTTCATCAAATAAAGGTCATTAGGATATTTGAATTACTTTTGCCACCATGAAAAATTGGCGCAACTCACTCAAAATCTACAATTCCCTCAGCGGAGAAAAAGAGATATTTCAACCCATTGTGAAAGACTACATCGGCATGTATGTTTGTGGTCCGACTTTATACAGCGAGCCACACATGGGCAACATGCGCACTTTTATCAATTTTGACATGGTGTATCGCTATTTGTTGCATTTGGGTTTTAAGGTGAAATATGTGCGCAACATCACCGATGCAGGTCACATCACCAACAGCTTGGGTCAAGAAACGGATTCAATTGGAGCCGCTGCCAGAATGGAGCAAGCACAACCTTTAGAGATTGTGTATAAATACAATACGAAGTTTCAAGAATTGCAGCGCTTGTATAATTTGTTGCCGCCAACCATTGAACCAACGGCTACAGGACACATTCAGGAGCAAATCGAAATCATCGAAAAAATTATTGAAAACGGTTTTGCTTATGTGGTGAATGGCTCGGTTTATTTTGATGTGCGCAAATACAGCGAAAAGTACAACTACGGCATTCTCAGCGGAAGAAAAGTTGATGAATTGGCTGAAGAAACGCGCACTTTAAATGCACAAGACGAAAAGCAATTCTTCGCCGATTTTGCCTTGTGGAAAAAAGCCAATCCAGAAGACATGCAGATTTGGCGTTCGCCTTGGGGTGATGGAAATCCTGGATGGCACATTGAATGTACAGCCATGAGTACCAAATATTTAGGCAAGCAGTTCGACATTCACGGAGGCGGAATGGACTTGAAATTTCCGCACCACGAAGACGAAATTGCACAAAGTTGTGGTTCATTCGGTTGCAATCCATGTAACTATTGGATGCATGCCAACATGTTGAATGTGAACGGACAAAAAATGAGCAAATCGATGGGGAATTTTTTCTTGCCCAAAGAAATCATCGAGGGCAGTTCACCGCTTTTCGACCGACCATTTGAGGCTTCGGTGATTCGTTTCTTCATGATGCAAGCGCATTACAGAAGCACTTTGGATATCACCCAAGATGCACTTATCGCCTCCGAAAAAGGATATCAACGTATTGCAGATGCCTTCGAAACACTAGAAAAATTAAGCGCTTCGCCACAATCTTCTTTCGATGTTGGCGCTTTGGTGAATTCATTTTACGAAGCCATGAACGACGATTTCAATACGCCGGTCTTGATTGCCAATTTGTTCGAAGCCACCAAGAAAATCAATTCCATCAACGAAAATAAGGAGCAAATTTCAGCAGCCGATTTGGAATTGTTGAAAACCGAATATCGATCTTTCACTTTGGATGTGTTGGGTTTAACATTCTCCGAAACACAAAATTCATCCGAACATTTGGAGCAAGTGATGAACATGGTATTGGAACTCCGAGCACAAGTACGCGCAGAAAAAAACTGGTCTTTGGCTGATAGCATCCGCGACGGTTTGGCCAATGCGGGCATTGTGGTTAAGGATGGAAAAGATGGAGCGAGTTGGGATTTAAAAAATTAGAAAATTTGAAAATTTGAAAATTTGAAATTCGAGATTTGAAATTCGATGAATCTCGAATTCAAAATAAAAATTAATGTATGACAAAAATTAGCAGTTACAACTTTCAAAACAAACGTGCATTAGTCCGCGTAGATTTTAACGTTCCATTGGATAAGGAAACTTTTGAAGTACAGGATGATAATCGAATTCGTGCGGCATTGCCAACGATTAATCACATTTTGAATAATGGCGGCAGCGTGGTTTTGATGTCGCATTTGGGTCGCCCGAAAATGGGTCCCGAGGACAAGTATTCTTTGAAGCACATTGTTGGACATTTGAGTCAAGTTTTGAATCTCGATGTGAAATTTGCGACAGATTGTGTTGGAAATGAGGCCTTTGAAATGTCGAGCAATTTGAAACAGGGCGAAGTGTTGCTATTGGAGAATTTGCGTTTCTACAAACAAGAAACAGCGGGTACCGAGGAATTTGCCGAGCAATTATCGAAACACGGTGATTGTTATGTGAATGATGCCTTTGGAACCGCACACCGGGCACATGCCAGCACAACGGTTGTGGCTAAATTTTTCCCGAACGACAAAATGTTTGGCTACTTGATTGAAAGCGAAATCATTGCGGTGGATAAAGTTTTAAATTCATCCGAAAAGCCATTGACAGCGATTGTTGGTGGCGCAAAGGTGTCTTCGAAAATCACAATTTTGGAGCGACTTTTAGACACGGTTGATAATTTGATTATCGGCGGTGGCATGGCTTATACCTTCATCAAAGCGCAAGGCGGAAACGTGGGCAGCTCCTTGGTAGAAGACGATTATTTGGAAACAGCGAC
>DIUF01000033.1 GCA_002422285.1 Flavobacteriales bacterium UBA6165
GCTCCCATAAGCTTCGTTCAAGCTCAAAATTGCGTTGATTCTTCACTTATCCAACCAGATGGTATTTGTTTTGATGTTTATATCCCCGTTTGTGGATGCAATGGGATTACATATACCAATAGCTGCTATGCCGAAATTTTAGGAGGTGTTATAGATTTTACACCAGGATCCTGTGCGGGTGACATTATTGATGCTGAACCGTGCACAGATGTTGCCGATGTGGATTTTGGTGACTGTGATATGGCTCTGGGAATAACAATCATCAACGGTCAATGTGCATTTGTTTCAGGTTGCGGATTTGTTGTGGATGACATCAATTATGCACCAGCGTTTTACAATACTATTGAAGCATGTGAGGCTTGTTTCAAAACCGAACCTATTGATTCAGAACCATGTACAGACCTTGCTAACATAGATTTCGGTCCCTGCTCTATGTTCATTGGCTATGCTTTAAATGGCGGTCAATGTGTGCCGTTGTCGGGTTGTGGAACTGTATCGAACAATGTGAATTACCAAAATGCACTCTATGCCACTGAAGCCGAATGTGAATTGTGTTTGAGCAGCAATGGAATTTCCGATGATGCAGTAACTGCTATTGTGTTATATCCGAATCCTGCGCAGGATATGTTGCATATTGTTTCCAAAATTGAAATCAATCACATCATTATTTACAACAGCGCGGGAAATGAAATTTTTGTAAGCAGCACTGCAGGTCAAGAATTTAGCCTAGACATTAGAAACTGGGGTTCTGGCTTATATTTCATTCAAATACAAACCGTTAATGGAATAATTACTTCCAAGGTTTTAGTGCATTAAGCCATTTGTTAGAGCAATCCACCAACAAGAAAAAAACTCCCGAAAACCAAGACCAAATCTTCGTCATGTGCAGATTCCAACGCAGTTTGATAAGCTGATTTGGCGCTTGCATGAATCACAAAATTTACGAAATTATCAGGAATTGTATTTTTCCATTCGTCAACAGTTCGCGAACGCATATTGCTGAATTGCGTAAAATGATAAATTGCATCTTTTGGGAAAATATCAAACACCTCGGTCAAATCTTTGTCGTTAGCCGCACCAAAAACAATATGCAAGCGATTGAATTTCAAAGACTTCAATTCATACAATAAAACGCGAATGCCTGAAATGTTGTGGGCCACATCAAAAATAACCATGGGATTTTCTTGAATCAATTCCATGCGACCATGAAAATCTGTCAGTTTTGAAACATTTTTCAGGGCATTATCAACTTGAGCAGGTTGTATTTCAAGTGACATCAAATCACAATACCATTCGAAGGCCTGTTTGGCGGTGTGTAAATTCATTTGTTGATAGCTGCCCAATAAATCTGATTGTAAATTCCCCGAAAAATCGACCCAACGCAAATATGCATTTTCCTTTTTGGACTTTTCTTCAAAAACAGATTGTGTTTCCAAGTCCTTTTCTGCGATGAGTACAGGCACATTCGCCTTGATAATTCCTGCTTTTTCACCGGCAATTTGAGGACGTGTATCACCCAAAAAAATCTGATGGTCGTAACCAATATTGGTGATTACAGATAATTTGGGGAGAATCACATTGGTTGCATCCAAGCGACCGCCAAGTCCAGTTTCTATGATACAAACATCACAATTTTCATTTTTAAAATGCACCAATGCCAAAGCGAAGGTCAATTCGAAAAAAGATGGTTCAAAATCCAAGTCTAAACTGGGAATCACGTGCTCAACCCAATACACAACAGCTTCTTCTGAGATTTGAATCCCATCAATCTTGATACGTTCTCGAAAATCGACCAAATGTGGCGAAGTAAAAATTCCTGTTTTTAAACCATGAGCTTGACACAAAGCCGACAAAATGTGCGACGTACTTCCTTTACCATTTGTGCCAGCGATGTGGATGCAATTCAAAGAAACATGTGGTTGTTTAGCCAGTTCTAAAAGGCGCTTGACATTGTGTAAATCAGGTTTATAAGCCGCCGCGCCAAGATTTTGATAAGCCGGAAATCTAGAAAAAAGCCAAGCAACAGCCTCTGAATACAGCATGAATTAATGTGCCGATATTTGGATAGTAACCGTGGTTGTATAATCAGGAGTGCCAGAAGGTCGAGTATCGTACTTCATGCAATCCAAAACAGCTCGTCTTGCTGCATTAATAGCCGATGTTGAAGTTAAGGTAGATTGAGCAGAGACGTTTGTGGCACTCTTCACTTTTCCTGTATAATCAACAACGATTCGCAGTACTACTTTGCCTTCATCTCCGTGAAAATCTGGGCGACAAGCACGCTGAACAACAGATCTATTTCCACCACCAGTGTTGCTTGTTCCATCACCGCCAGGACCAGGATCACCCTGACCTTGACCAAAGCCAGGACCATTTCCGCCGCCACCGCCGCCACCTTGACCACCACCTCCAAAACTAAAAGTTGGATCTGGTTGTGGATTAGGCGGGTTTGGATTGGTAACAGGCTTCGTGCTACCTTGTCCAGAATTGTGTTGAACCGGTTTAGGTGTATTGGACGTTAATACTTTATCACCTGCATCTGGAGGTGTTGGGTCAGGTCTATCTGAACTGGCTTCTGCGGCACCACCTCCCGAACCCGAACTGCTTGGTTCAATTATCATTTCAGGAGTTAGTTCAATAACCACTGGAATATCTTTGAGAGGAGGATCAGGTTCAGATACCGAAAGGAAAAGCAAAAGAATGAGCAATACAGCTCCAAAAACTGCAGCAGTAATCAGTCCACGATTTCTGTCTTTTTCATCAACAATTTCTACTTTCGGCTTCATAAGATTATTTTTTAGCGTTTCGAATTCTTATCGTATGCCAACAGCGGGCTCCAATTTTCTGCTTGACACAAAGAAATCAGTTTAAAGACAGCCTCATAAGAAGCTTCTTTATCGCCTGCTATTTTCAATTTCCTATCATCAGAATTGGCCATTTCAGCTAACAATACTTCGCGTGCTTCCTCATAGCTCATATCTTCAAAGACGCTATTGCCTGAGGTTACAAAATAAGTGTTGTCTGGATTGACACCAACTGCAATTTCAGGGCGAGGTGTTAATGAGTTGGGAATGCCCTGCTCTGCTTCCGGCAAATCGAGCGGTGTTTGTGGTTCACTCAAAGTACTCATGATGATGAAGAAAACCAATAGCAAAAACACCAAGTCGGTCATGGATGCCATGCCTGCTTCTGCCTTTACTTTATTTGTTGTTCTCAGTTTCATGATTCAATTATTTACCAGGTTCGTTCAACAAATCCATAAAGTCGATCGCTGCATTTTCCATTTTGTACACAACCGACTCGATTCTAGCCACCAAGAAGTTGTAAGCCACATAAGCCATAATACCAACAATCAAGCCACCAACTGTAGTGATCATCGCTTGCATGATACCTGGAGAAATCGTAGACAATTCTAAGGAGCGCATGCTTTTCATTTCAATAAATACTTGAACCATACCCAAAGTAGTACCTAAAAAGCCCAACATTGGAGCTACGCCTGCTGAAGTTGCTAAGAAACTTAAGCGTTGCTCTAAACGCATTACTTCAAGACGCCCAGTGTTTTCAATACTCACTGCGATGTCTTCTTGAGATTTACCCAAACGGCTGATTCCTTTTTCAATCATGCGTGCAGCTGGATTTTCAGAACGTGCACAGAGGTCTTTAGCTGAGTCTATTTTACCTTCTTTCAAATACTCCTTAATCTTGACCATAAAGTCCTTTTCTTCTTTAGAAGATCGTTTAACAGCTAAGTAACGCTCTACGAAAATGTACACCACGATAACAGACATAATCATCAAAGGAATCATGATGAACAAACTGCCACCATTTTCTCCAGCAACTAATGTCCATAAGGACGTTTCTGCTGTACCGACAGTAATATTTGCAGGTTCACCTGCTTGCAACAAAATTGGATTCATTTTTTTAATTATTTAATGTAAGAAGGTATTTCTTACTCGGTTAACGTTATTGATGATACAAAGTTACTAACTAAACATAAAATAATAAACCGCTGCTCCAGCAAAATATCCGGAGAGCGCAAGAAGCGTAATTTTCTTAGCATACCAGCCGAAAGATATCTTCTCTAATCCCATAACAGCAACACCAGCCGCTGAACCAATAATGAGAGCTGAACCACCAGTTCCTGCACAATAGGCCAAGAACTGCCAGAACTGTCCATCTTTAGCGAAAGAACCTGAGGCTTCAACTGCATACATCCCTTGAGCGGCTGCAACGAGAGGTACGTTATCAACAATAGCTGAAAGAATACCAATAACCATATTGATGGAATATATATTTCCCGCAAAAGCACCATCTAAGAAATCAGCTGTTTTTATCAAAATCCCAACCTCCTGTAATGCAGCCACAGCCATCAAGATGCCAAGGAAAAACAAAACACTTGCAGAATCAATTTTTTTCAATACGGTTAAAGGAGATAAACTCGCGCGATCAGCTGTTGATTTCCCTTTGTGCATCAATTCAGTGACTGCCCAAATAACACCCAGAGAGAGCATCATTCCTGTAAATGGAGGTAAGTGTGTTAATGTTTTAAAAACAGGTACAAACAATAAACCCACTAAACCTAAAATAAATACAAACAAACGCTCGCCCTCTGTAGTTGGATTCAAATAATGGTCGGCATCATGCACTCGAATTGGACGTTCAACTGTACCCCCACGCATCAAATAAGAAGCAATTATAAGTGGAACAAGCATGGCCACCAAAGAAGGCAGAATCAAATCAACAACAATTTTAGAAGATGTTGGTAACTGACCATTGTTCCACAACATTGTGGTTGTAACGTCACCGATTGGAGACCATGCTCCTCCAGAGTTTGCTGCAATAACAACCATCCCCGCAAAGAACCAACGCGTTCCTTGATCTTTTATAAGTTTCCGCAGTACAGATATCATAACAATGGATGTTGTCAAGTTATCCAAAGCAGCTGACATAAAGAAAGTCAAAATACAAACAACCCATAGCAATTTAACGGTGTTAGTAGTTGTTATCTTGTCTGTTATAACAGCAAAACCCTCATGGGCATCAATCAATTCTACGATTGTCATGGCTCCCATTAAAAAAAACAAGATTGCTGCGATATCGAACAAATGATGCTCTAATCCGTGCGAAACATAATGTTGGATGATGCTTTTGGTATCCTCATTCGTAGTTGGATTAGGAGACTGATGATTTCCTATTTCATTTTCATGCTTTACGATTTCAGTCTGAACATACTGGTGGAACTTAGGCAATCTCTCTTTCAAACCTTCCTCTTGGGCAATTTCGGTTAAGGGAGCGCTCACATCAACGTGCAGCGCATCTCCTGGAAAAATAGCATATAAGCCCCAACTCAGCATTCCGACCAGTAGTGCGGGTGCAGCCTTGTCAATATGTATATTGTGCTCCAATGTTATCGCCAGATAACCAAGGAGAAAAACGATTGCCATTATAAATTCCATGTTCTGTAAGTTTTATGTTTGATATTGGTTTATACAAGTTGATTAAGAGCGATTTCAAATGCTGTTTTAGCAATACTTGTTTTCGCTTGATTTTTAGCATGAGTTTTCAATAAAGCCTCTTTGATTATATTTGAAGTGTCTTCAAAAATCCCGGCATCTGTCAAAGCATCCAAATCGTTACTCATTAAATAAGCAAAGACTCGAGCCATACCGCAGTTTGAGATAAAATCGGGAATCACACTCATTTTGCTATCAGCATAATCTGCGATAGGGCCGAAGAAAATTTCAGGGTCGGCGAAAGGTACATTGGCACCAGCAGAAATCACTTCAATTCCAGCGCTAAGAATTCTATCTATCTGGTCACGTGTTATCAAGCGCGATGCAGCACATGGCAAAAATACTTCTGCTTTGACATCCCAAATTTTGGCATTCACTTCCTCAAAAGAAAGTAAGTTTGATGATGCCAATTCATTTCCATTTTTATTGAGAAACAAATCCACAATTTCTTGATGAGAAAAACCATGCTCGTTAATGAGACCACCCACTCTATCAATAATCCCAACCACTTTAGCACCCTGTTGAGACAAGTAAAAAGCAGCAGCAGAACCCACATTACCCCAACCTTGCACAATAACGCGTTTGTCTTTTACACTCCCCCCCCAGATGTTATAATAATGTTTTACAGACTCAGCAACGCCATAGCCAGTAATCATATCTGCAACAACATATTTTCGTTCAACTGCTGGAGAATAAACATCAGATTCTAATACTTTCAAAACCCCCTGACGGAGCTGACCAATTCTTCTAATTTTCTGTGCGTCGCGTGGCTGAAAATGTCCGTTAAAAACACCCTCCTGCGGATGCCAAACACCACAATCTTCTGTGATTGGAATAACTTCGTGAATTTCATCTACGTTCAAATCACCACCTGTGCCATAATAATGCTTCAATAGTGGAGTTACAGCTTTATACCAACGTTCCAAAACACCTTTTTTGCGCGGATCTTTTGGGTCGAAATTGATTCCTGATTTTGCGCCTCCTATAGCTGGACCAGCAACAGTGAATTTTACCTCCATCGTTTTGGCCAATGATTCCACCTCTCTTTTATCCAAACCCTGACGCATTCTTGTGCCTCCACCTGCAGCTCCTCCTCTCAAAGAATTAATTACAACCCAACCTTCGGCCTCTGTTTCACTGTCTTTCCATTCAAATACTATCTCAGGACGCTTATTCTCAAACTTATGGAGTAACTCTTGCATATCAGATTTTTCAGTTTCGGCGCAAAAGTATAATAACGAAGCAACATAGGCCTCCCTATTTCAGTTTTTTTATGAATAATGTCAGGTTTATAAGTTCAATATTCAAAAATGAGATGGATATGCTATTTACTTAGCCACAACTCCGGATTTAATTTTTGGGGCGTATTACCATTGATGACATGTATTTCAAAATGTAAAATTGAAATATTGCCTTGTGGTAAAAGTGAGCCTAACAAATGCTTGTGAGCCACTTTTGCTCCTTTTGTAACATAAACATCCTGCATGTTTGCATAAACAGTTCTGTAATTCCCATGGCTCAAAATCACTGCTTTGCCGGCACCAGGAATCGTGATAATAGAACTTACTTCCCCTTCAAATACAGCGCGAACTTCAGCACCTCGATTGGTGCTAATATCAATACCATTATTGTCGGTATATACGTTGGCTATGGTCGGATGAGCATTGCGTCCAAAGCGTTCTACTACGCTTCCAACACTTACTGGATAAGGCAATCGACCTTTATTGGCAGCGAAATTATTACCCGCGAGCTTAGCCTCTGGCGTTAAACCAAATTCATCTGGCTTGGTGACAGGTTTTGTTTCTGATGGCTTAGTTTCTGATGGTTTTGTTTCTGATGGTTTTGTGCCGGGATTCTGATTGTTTTGCTTGGCCAATTCTTCTTTTCGTTTTCGTTCTTCTTCCTCGCGTTTCTTGCGTTCTCTCTCACGCTCTTCTGCCAACTCCTGCTCTATTGCCTTTTGAATTTGATTTTGAACTTGTGCCTTTTTGCGCTCATCATCCGCCAATCTTGCTCTTAAAGAAGACTCTTCAGCTTTGACCACATTGAATACTTCTTGCTGCTTCTGTTTGTCTGCAAGTAAAGTCTCGCGTTCGAGGCGTTTTGAGGCTGCCAATTCAAGGGCATTTTTTCGCGCTTTCTCTAGCTCTTGCTGTTCTATTAAAATCTGTTCTTGATTAGAGCGTATCAATTGCACTTGCCTAGATCGGACTTCATTTATTTTTTCTAAATACATGGCTCGTCTCATCGCTTGATTGAAATTATCACTTGAAAAAACAAACATTAATTTATTTAAATTTCCTCGGTTTTTATATGCATAAACAACCATTTCACTATACTGTTGCTTGAGCGCGCTGGTTTTCGAGCTTAGCTGCTTCATCGAATTCTCAAGTTCGCCAATACGCTGCTCAGTGCTCCTGATTTGTAAATCAATGTTTCGAACCAATTGTTCTCTCAAGGCCAAATTCCGCTCAATGAGTTGCAACTCTACTGTCCTATTTCGCAAATCGTTCTCGGTCTTACCTAGTAATTTCTTGGTGTTCTGAATTCGATTTTCTATTTGCTTCCGCTCTTTTTCGAGTTGCTCTTTTTTCTTGCTTTGCGACCAAGACAATTGTGTTGCAAGAACAATAAACAAAAACATCAATATTTTATTTGCTGCATTTTTCATAGTTCTCTGGTACATTAAGGTTCAACTTTTTCTCATGCGCCACGTCTGGACGATTGTAAACGATCTCAACACGAACAACGTCGCTTGGAGTTGTAATAACGATATCAACCTGGAGAGGTAACATCAGGCCTTCAATTTTTTCGTGCTTTCCTGTGTAGGTGATTTCAATTTTTGCCTTGTCCTCTGGGCTTTCAAGAATCACTTTAAATAATTCTAAATTAATCGGATCGAGATAATAGGAAATGATGACATCAAGTGAATCACTACCAGCAGATGTGGCTCCTGAACGTTTTCGTCTTGTTTTTATGACATAGGCATTTTTTTCTTGAATTTGAATATGCTCAAATTCCCGATTGAAAATAAGGGGTTTTCCAATCAACAAATCCTGTAAATGCGCATACTCTACAGGAAAATCGATCATTTCTGGTAGAGCTGCTCGGTCCTCTTTAATATAACATTTGGCAATGCGATTGACAAGTTTTAAAGAGTCATTGCTGACCAAGACTTGCATAGCAGGTACACCCAACTTTGTGATATTGATCAAAACAGCCGAATCTTTTTTCATGCGAATACTGGCTTTAAAAGACTCATTCACCTGACTTCCAGACACCTTAACTTGTGTTTTGGCAGAAAGAAAATCCCACTCTAAAGTTGATAATTGATCTAATCTATCAACCAACTCCTCAGTTGTTTTTTGAGGAAACTCAAAAGTCGTACTTTTTTTTCTTTTCCCACAAGAAGCTATTACAGCCAATGTAGCAAACAACACCAATGCAAAGCGTAATCGTTTTTTAATCATCTAATTTTCTGAATTGAATTTTTTTCAATAAAGCACTATCACTATTCCCTAATTCTTTCGCTTTCATCCAAAAAACCATGGCCTCATCTATGCGATTCAACTTAAATAAAATATCACCGTAGTGCTCACAAACATCAGGATTTTCAGGAGCCAAATTGTGGGCTTTCATAATAAACTCCAAAGCCAAATCATACTCTTTTCTTGCAAAATGAACCCATGCCTTGGTGTCTAAAAAGATGCCTTCTTTTTCATTGCCCACAAGTGCACGATTAATCAATTCCAAAGCTTTTTCTAAATCCAATTTGTATTTAGCCATAACATAAGCACGATTGTTCATCATCAACTTTTCATTTGGCGCTAAAAACTCAACAGATTCTAGAAATTTTCTAGCCTGAGGGATTTTATTTTGTGCAAGATTGACTTCAGCCAGTGCCAACTCAAATTGGGCTTTCATGATTGGGTCTCTAACGATATAATCCTTTCCACCGTCTAAGTATGCTGCAGCTTCGCCGAATTTTTTCAAATGTAAAGCACTCATCCCCGCGAAATAATAAAACTGTGGTTGACTTGGAAAAAGTTCGAGAGATTGCTCTGCCAACTTCATGGATTTCGCATAATCCTTTAGATTATAAGCCATTGAAATCACCTCAAACCACAAATGAAAATTGTCTTTATCCATGTCTAATGAGCGCTCAAATGCAGAAAGAGATTCTTTGAATTTTTTCTGTCGTTTGTAAATATCACCAACCATGGCGTGTGTCATATAGTTGTCTGGATAATTCGCTTGGAGCAAAAGTGCTAACTCCAATACTTCAGGTTCAATTTCGCGCTCCGACTCCAAAATTGACAATACGACACCAACACATTGTTCCGGATCGAGTGTCTTCATCTCAAAGGCGATTTTTAACTGAGCATAGGCACCTTTTTTGTTGCCCCGAGATTTGTATATGTCAGCAAGACCAATGCGCAAGGACGCATTATTGGGCTGTGATTCAAGCATTTTAAGTATTGTTTCCTCAGCCAAATCGACTTGGCCGGTACTCAGATAATGAAAAACCAACATAGTGGCAAATTCAGGTGCATCTGGATAATCAACAATGAGTTTTTTCAATTCTACTAACATCTCGGCTTCTCTATTGAGTTCTAGATACAACTCGTTGCGTTGGTTGACCAATTCTGGTATAGGTCCGACTTCAGCAATCAAGAGGTTCAGTGCATCCAAAGCCTTATCCAGCTTTCCATTGTAAGTTAAAATCTCAGAGTAGTAGTAAAGCCATTCGCGGTTGTATGGATCAAACGCTACCATTTTAGCGTAACTTTCCTCTGCACCACTCAAGTCATCCTGATTCAATTGAATTTTTCCGAGCAATTCGGTATACCAAATATTGTTAGGGTCAATAGCACTGGCGCGTAAAATGTACTCCTTCGCCTTAGAAAAACGCATATTACCCTCTGCATAGGTTGCCAACAAAAAGAGTACAGCATCATCATCAGGTCGCTCGGCAATGCACCATTCCAATATTTTTTGAGAGCCTTCTAAATCTCCAACAGTTTTTAAACGAATTGCTTCATAGAAATTGTTCTTGTAAATGATGTCAGAACCATAGGAGGAAGGTCTAGAAGTTGTTGGGGTGACAGCATTTTCTTTCTGTTTTTTAGCATTTCCACAAGACGTGACAAGCCCGACCGACAAAATCAAAATGAGGCCTAAGAAAAAGCGTTGGTATTTAAGGTTTAATATCATCCGTTTGTTATTGTTGTGTAATCGCCAATGCTGTAGTCTTTCGCTGCTTCTTCGAGTACAGTGTTGCTTCCAATCATGGCATTTTTAAGTATAACGTTTTTCAAGTTCGTTTTGTGTTGAATCAAAGAATTTTCGATTCGGGCATTGAGCACTTTTGAGTCTGCACCCAAACTCACGTGCGGACCAACTATAGCGTTTTCAAGTGTAACGTTTTCACCAATATAGCACGGCGGAATCACAACACTGTTGATCAATTTTACAGAGTCTGCAACATTGTTTATGCCTTTTCCAGCATCAAATTCCAAAACGCGTTGATTGGTTTCCACAGTAACAGCTTTATTACCACAATCGAGCCATTCTTTGACTTCGCCAGGCACAAAACGGATTCCTTTTTCTGTCAAACGGCGCAATGCATCGGGCAATTGATACTCCCCTCCTTTGCTGATGTTGTTGTCAATCAAATAATTGAGTTCCGTTTTCAAGGCTGCGGCATCTTTAAAATAATAGATACCAATCATCGCCAAGTCGGAAACAAAAGTCTTGGGTTTTTCTACAAAATCCACAATTTCGCCGGCAGCATTCATTTGAATAACACCAAAAGCGCTTGGGTCTTCGATTTGTTTTACCCACAACACACCGTCAGCAGAATCGCTCAGCGAAAAATCTGCTTTGAAGAGCGTATCGGCAAATGCCACCACAACTTTACCTGAAAGTAAAGGCTCGGCACACAAGACGGCATGGGCTGTTCCTAAAGGCTCCAGTTGATGAAAGATGTGTCCTTGAGCACCTAAGTTGGCTGCCACTTGCAACAATTCAGCTTCCACTTCAGCACCAAAATCCCCAATTACAAATCCGATATCTGTAATTTTTTCATTACACACTTCTGCGATATCAGCAACCAAGCGGTGCACAATAGGTTTGCCACCAACAGGAATCAATGGTTTCGGTGTTGTCAAAGTATGTGGTCTCAATCGGCTGCCACGTCCAGCCATCGGTACTATAATCTTCATTTTAATTTTTTATTTTGTTCCTGTACTACCAAATCCTCCAGCACCGCGATGCGTTTCAGTCAAAGATTCTGCCACATCCCACTGTGCTCGTTTAAATTCTGCGAAAACCAACTGTGCCACGCGCTCTCCTGGTTCAATAGTCACTGCTTCGTTAGATAAATTTACCAAAATCACGCCCACTTCTCCGCGGTAATCCGCATCAATGGTACCAGGCGCATTTAAAACCGTCAAACCTTTTTTCAAAGCCAGTCCACTTCTTGGACGAACTTGAGCTTCATAACCTTCCGGAATTTCCAAAAACAAACCTGTTTTTATTAATGTTCGCTCTAAGGGTTTTAAAGTGATTTCTTGATCCAATACGGCTCTAACATCCATGCCTGCACTGGCTCCCGTTTCGTATTTCGGCAAGTCGTATGGCGATTTATTGATAACTCTAACTTTCATTTTTTAATGTATAATTACAAAGTTGCAAAATATGTGCTCACCTGACTCAAAGATTTCGAATTGTTTTTCGTTCAAAAATCCAAACCAAGCTAAGGAATAGCAGCAGGAATAAGTTGTGTACGAATAATTTCACAAATCCCTGTTCTAAATTCATCCAAATACAAATACCATAAAACAACAAGGCTACAAAAAAGTACAATCCGGTTTTGCGCAGATTGTAGTTTATTGGATAATATTTCTGACTCAAAATATACGAGGCAATCATTTGAAGTCCGTAAACCGTAAATGTTGTCCAAGCAGCTGCCCAATACCCATAAATCGGAATCAGCAAAGTGAGTAAAGTTATTGTAATCACAGCACCACCAACAGAAATGTAAGCGCCAAATTTGGTTTGACCTGAGAGTTTATACCAAATCGATTGATTCGCATAAACACCCAGAAAGACGTTCGCCAAAAGCAAAATCGGAACCACTCCCAAACCAACATGATACGCTTCGTTGCGGATGAAGTGCTTGAAGATGTCGATGTTCAAAGCCACCAATAAAAATGCAAAACACAAGACCGCTACAAATAGATTCATGATTCGAGAATACACTTTGCGCTCGGGGTCATTTTTGGCATTGGCGAAAAAAAATGGTTCAGCAGCATAACGGAAAGCCTGTAAAAATAAGGCGATAAACATCGTCAATTTGTAATTGGCGCTGTAAATCCCAACTTGTGTTTCGGCGTAACGTAGCGGTGAATCCAAAAAATCTTCAGGCACCAATTCAGGGGAATTCAGGAGCTGTTTCAAGAGAATTCTGTCGAGGGTTTCGTTGACCACATAGGCCAATCCTGCAATCACAATCGGAAAAGCATAGAGACTCATTTTCTTGACTACTTCCCTATCGATTTTGAATTCAACACCAAGAATAGACTGGGCTAGCATGGCTATTTTCACCAACGAGGCCAGCAAATTAGCAATGAAAATATAAAGTATGCCCAAATACGGTTCATCGGTTTCTGGATTGAATAAAACGAGCAGGAAAAACAAAGTAAAAACAATGTTGACACCAATAGACGCCAGTTGAACTTTTGCGAATTGCATTGGACGTTGGTCGGCGCGCAGTTTAGCCAATGGTAAAGAGCTTAATGCATCTAAAACTACAATTAATAGAAGCAAGAATATGAATTCAGGATAATCTTCATACAACATCCAGCCGGCGATGGAATTCAAAAAGAGCAAACCAAGTACAAAAAACAGCGCATTGACGCCAAATAAAATCAGGAAAGATTGGTTGAATGTTTTCTGTTTGTCGCTTGAATCATTTACAAATTTGAAATAGGTCGTTTCCATGCCAAAGGTCAAAAACACGAGCAAAAATGCCACGTAGGCATACAGCTCAGAAACAATTCCATAATCGGGGGGCAACAAAACTGTAGTATAAACGGGCACCAATAAAAAATTCAGCATGCGCCCCACGATGCTCGAAAGCCCGTAAATCATCGTCTGCCCCGCTAATTTCTTAAGTATTCCTGCCATTTAGATTTTCCAAAACGATAAAAATAAGCTGAATGTCCCGAGAGTACCTGGAAAAATGGAAAAACTATCCACAAAGGGGTGTTGAGTGAGGAAGTGATGAGTGTTGAATGAAAAAGTGATGAGTTTTGAGTGAAAAAGTGTTGAGTGTTGAGTGAGGTAGTGATGAGTGTTGAATGAAAAAGTGTTGAGTGAGGAAGTAATGAATGTTGAATGAAAAAGTGATGAGTTTTGAGTGAAAAAGTGTTGAGTGGGGTTACGCAACGCGCTCCACTTCATATTTCGATTCCAAACTATGCATCAGAAAGCTAACGAGTCGGAGGGTTTGGTTGCGTGCTTTGGACTGTCCGTATTTAGAAACTGTAAAAATTGACAGCAATGCAATAGTGCCGAGCGGCCAAATCCAGAGGAAGGCAGAGTAGTTGCTGAGTTGATACTGCACCAAGCCAAACATTCCGCCGAAAAGCATAATCAGCACCACGGAGGAGTAGAAAAAAGTGAACATCATCCAAACGCTTTGACTGGGGCCAACTACGCAACGAATAATAGTTTTTTTCTTATCATCGTAGTCCTGGAAAGGTTGGATTTGTAACTCAGGCGACCAATATTCACGTTTGGATGGTGGAATTCGAAGAATCAAATATTGCTTGGCACGAGTATGAGTCACTTCTTCTGAGTTAAGTGCCAAATTGTGCAAAAAATCAAGCAAATCGTCTTTGTCCGCTTCAATTTTCAAGCGAAAACGCGGGAGAATTTTACCCGACATAGATTGGTCTAACTCATTAAAAGCCATGCCCGAAAGTATTTAATTTCGGAGACGAAAAACATGAGTTTTGTCAGGAATGGAAATTTTCAAGACAACTTGCCCTCGATATAGGGCTAGGCAAACAGGATTAGAGCTACAGGAAATGTGGCAGTTTTGTAAAAAAAGTCTAATCGAAATCTATTTTAGCCCGTCTATCAGAAATGATATAAGCTCTTTTCACTTCGCCCAACCACTCCACATCGCCATTTTCAGGTACTTCTATGCGCACCACAACTTTTTGTCGGCGGATGCAATCTTTCGCAGGATATTCAAAAACTGGGTCGATTTGCACGAGATTGGAATCAATGAGAATGTTGTGCGAAATATTGTCGATGCGTCTATAAGCCTTTTTACGCGTAATTCCCGAAGCGTATTTTCTTGTAGAAACATGGAAAAGACTGTCGTTTGAAGTTGTAAGTTCAATTTTCACAAACGAATTGCGAACGGTATTGCCATCATGGCTCAAATTGGCTAGATAGTCATCATCATCATTGAATTCTGTGATGTTCGGCAAATGCAATTTCAAATTTGTTGCATTTAGAACAAGTACTTGATTTTCAACATATTCATGGTGCGTGAAATCGCGAGCAATTTGCGCAGAAACGATACTGAAAAAGATAACACCTACAATCCAAAACATCAGACAGCCTAAAAACACTTTCCCCATGATGCGATGTTTTACACTGAACAACAAAACTATACCATAAATCCCTAGAAAAAGCAGCGGAATAATAACCAAGAGCAGCAGTCCTGACCAGCCCATTAGACTTTGTGTCGGTGAAGCAAAAATGATGGATGACATGTGGTATAAGGAGACAAAATTTTCTCCGTCTTCAGCTACGAAAAAACCGTTGTTGGTCAGGCTCAAAACCAGAAACATTGTGATGCCTAAAAAAGCACCAAGCACCAGAAATCCACCGAATATTTTCGTGAATGCACTGCCCACTTTTCTGCCTGATTCTTTGATTTTTTTGACATGTGATTTGGCCTCAACTCCTTGAGCATAGCGCTCCACACGTTCTACAGCCTCTTTGACCTCTTGTGAAATTGTATCCAAAGTGATGGCTTCGCCGCGCATACGTAAACGGTCGGTTGTGGACTTGGCTTCAGGGGCGGCAATCCAAAGTACGATATAAATGATAATACCAAATCCAGTTAAGAAAAGTGCGAGCAAAAACAAGATTCGCACGAAAACAACATCCCATCCCATGTAGGCAGCCACACCAGAACAGACCCCAGCAATAACCCCATTGTCGGTGTCGCGCATCAAGGTTTTTTCTGATTTTTTACTGTCAAATTTCGCGTTGAAACCTTGCTCCTTATACTCCGATTGGGACTCCTCATCATCCAAAACAAAATCTTTAGGTTCACCCATTGCTTTGATAACAAACTCAACGTCCTTTTCTAGAACAACTTCCTGACGAGAGGACAAGCGCTCGGTGAAAATTTCAGCCACGCGACCTTCAATATCCGCATAAACTTCTTCGCTTCCTTCCTCGTTTTGCAGGGTTCTTTTAACCGCTTTTAAATACGTATTTAATTTTTCGTATGCTTGCTCTTCGACATTGAAAACCAAGCCTGCAATGTTGCATGTGATTGTCTTATTCATCTCTATTTTATTAGGTTATTAACAGAATCGGCCAAAGTTGACCACGATGTTTTCAGTTCATCTAGAACTTCTATTCCTTTATCAGAAATCGAGTAATATTTCCTCGGCGGGCCACTACTCGACTCTTCCCATCGATAGGTGAGCAGCCCCTCGTTTTTCAAACGCGTGAGCAAAGGATACAAAGTACCCTCTACAACAATGAGCTCAGTGTCTTTTAGGGTTTCAAGAATTTCAGAAGGATAGCGCTCCCTCTGCTTGAGAATCGCCAAAATACACAGCTCGAGGATGCCCTTGCGCATTTGTGCTTTTGTGTTTTCAATGTTCATAATTACTATTTGATTTGGCAAAGATATATCTTTTAAATAGTATTATGTAATACAAAGTACTATTTTTTTTATTCAGCGATCAATATCTTTCCACACACCTTGTTAAACCAAGGTTTTTGATAGGCGATTTTTTTATATTGTGGTAAGGTGGAATAGTTAAACTAGCAAAAAAAAAGCCCCGAGAAATCTCGAGGCTCAGAGTATTTCAGATAAATTATTTTAACAATCTTCATTGACTGTGCATTGAAAGCGTATTTCAACTTCATCCCACAATTTCGAAATGCCATCGGCACCGATGTGTAAATCGTAGCACAATTTGTTTAGCGCTTGTACTGCTCCACCCGCATTAAAAATATTCAAATCGAGTTTTGCAGTGAAAGTGTAAACGCCATTTGTATAAGAACTTTTACCAACAACTTCTTTCGTCAAACCATTCATAGAAAGAGACAAAACAAGTTCATCACCATTCACAGAAACTACGTAACCTTTCAACACTGGAGTTTCTTTTAAATTACCAAAGAAGGTTTTTTTGATTTTCTCATCACGCTCAGGATTGTTAGAATTCAATGAGCTTACTGGGATTTCAAAACTCAAACCATTGAATAATTTATCCAAACTGTTCAAAGTCTGAAAGCCTGTAATTTTCACTTCATCAAAACCTCCTTCAACGGGCGTCTTTTCTGTGAATTTATAAGCTACCCAATTGACTTGAACAGAACTTTCATTAATGGTATAATAGCATTCTTCAACACCTGACTGAATATCAGCATCATCGGTGGTGTTTGATGAACACGAGCTTAAAAACAATGTACATGTAAGAATAGGTAAAATGAACTTTTTCATGGGTAGTATTTTATGAATAACGAATATGAATTTTTCTTGTTCTCAAATTGTGTCAAAAAGAAGACATTTAGTAAACAACCCCTTCAATTTCCTGAGCAGCGGCTTTAGAAACTGAGATGCCTGAAGTATTTGCAAGTGCATTGTTCATTTTGCATACACCATCAAATTGTGCTCCTTCTTCAATCAGGATAGATTGCGTGATGATATTTCCTTGAATCTTGGCAGTTGTTTTCAAAACCAAGCGTTCTTGAATTTGCAGTTCACCCTCAACCAGTCCTTCAATCTCGGCACTAGCGGATATGATGTTGCCAACAATTTTTCCCGATTCGCCAAGCACCAATTTTGCCGCACATGAAATGTTTCCATGCACCACACCATCGATTCTAATACTCGTAACCACCGAAATATCACCTTTTATTTCAGCTCCATCAACTATGCGATTGAGCTTGTCTGGTCCGTCAGTTACCAGTTTATCTTTTTGTGTTTTGAATACTGCCATATTAATAAAATTCTGCGTAAAACATTAAATATCCTGAGAGATTTCCGCTTCCGATTAATTTCACGAAGTTCTCTTCTGTTATGATAAAATAGGTATGCGATTGTAAATGCTTGATAGTGCGCTTGGCATTTTTAAAAGCATCGCGATATTTTTTAGCGTCATTTTCATTTTTAAAACTAGAAACACGAATCACGTCTACATCTTTTCCTAAAACAGTTTCTTTCGTACTCAAACGATCTGAACCAAAAAACTCGCTGTTGAAGTTCGACAAATCTTTCTTCAAATCAGAAACTTTATCGCCACGATTTGCCACTAAAACAAAAAACATTTTTCCCGATCGATAATCAAATTCTGATGCATTGCTACCAAAATTCACCTCCTCCCATTTAGATAATCCGTTATTTATAAGTTCAATCATTGTTTGTGCGCGGCTAGCCTCTTTCGAGCCAGGGAAAGACGCTATAACATTTTCAAAGAACGGTATAGATCCTTTTTTATCTGACATCATGGCCGCTTCGGTCAATGCATACAAAAGCATATAACCCGATAAATACGCGTTGTTTGGGTCATTTTGAACAATAGATCTTGTTCGAGCACGAACAGCTGAATACTGTCCATTTCTAAAGCGCTCTATTTGCTTCTCGTAATCCTCTAAATCTAGGCGTTCCCGTTCTTTTTTCTTTACAAAATAATTGGGGTCCTCAATATATTTGGCATAATCCGAATTCGGATAATTTCTGGTGATATACTCAGCATAGTATGCACGCTGGTTTGGATTAACACCATCATAAAGACGATACAATTCAAAAGCGGATAATAAAATATGTTTATCTTCGATGCGGTAAGTCATTACTTTTTCGAACTGCTGAATGGCCAAATCCCGTTCTAACAATTCCTCATTATAAATTCTTCCAGAGCGATAGATTGCTTCAAGCAAAATCTCATGTGCCAATTGAATCTCCTCGTCTGTTTGAGGAATGTTGGCGCGCAGGGCGTCTGTTGAAAATTTATCGATAGGTTTTGTTGGTGCAGTAGTCAACAAGCTATCCAAAATGGGGTCTTCAAACACTGGTGTGTTCGGCATTGATGGCATTTTATTCGATCTTCGCCAATCATCCTCCAATTCTCTTTGACCCCAGAAACGTTTAAACTCTTCATAACCATCAACTCTAGTGCGCGCGTTATAAAAATACCAACGATTCCCACTACCTCCCTGAGAAGATTGCGAATTTTGCTTCATCGCCTCCAATTCAGCTGCTCTGGCTTTTTCGCGTTCGATACGCTCCTTTTCGTCCTTTTCGATTTTGGTCTTCACCTTATCCAAATGAGCCTCTTGTTCGGCTGGTGACATGGCAGCGATTCGCAACAAACTATCCTGAAGTTCTGCCGTTTCAATAGCATCAACCAAGTCTTTTAATTTATTTGCTTTTCGAACCACAGCATCCCTATTCTTGTAATCTTGAGGAGCCACACGCGTACAACTGTCGTAATATTTTTGTGCTTTGACATATTCGCGTTGGGTCATTTTTACATTGCCCATACGCTCGTATGACTGCCCTTTTTGCTTCGCGTTGTTGATAGAATAATAAACCGATTTTGAATAGAACTCCATGGCTTTTGGAACATTGTTTTCATTTTCGGCCATATTTCCCAAAGCATAATAAATTTGATCACGGTACTCTAAATTTTTGGACTCACCTGCCATCTTCAAAAGTTCAGCAGTCAATCGGTCTCTATCGGCACCCGACGAAGAAATCGCTCTTTGCAAACGCGCAGTAAAATGTAGCACAAATGGCGCTTTCTTTTTCAGGGTTTGAGTGTAATTGACAACACCAATCGGATTTTGCCCATTCTTTACAGCAAGTTGAGCCAAGATAAAGTGCATTCTAGCAGACTCCTCTTTGTTCTTAATATCTGAAACCACAATTTCCATAAAACGCTGGGCGTCTTCATATTTCTTGCGAATGATGGCTATCTCAGCTTTAACCTTGTAATATTCGTAAACAAAATTATCTGGTGGCACAGCTACTGGTTTTTCTTTAGCGGCATCTCGTTTACTTTTTTTCTTTTGAGATTTAGACTTTTTCTTTTTTCGATCTTGTTTTTTTTCGTCTTGTCTCTTCTGAAAATTATCAGCATCGCGCTCCAATTCGCGCAAAATGGCATCGGCTTTCACCAAATTACCTTCTCTGATGTGACATTTAGCTTTCCACAATCGCGCCGTATATTTGGCAGGTTTGTGGTTAAAGAACTTTTCTACGTACGCAAATGATTCAATTGCGCCTTCAAAATCGCCTTTGTAATATTTGGCATAACCCGTCATCAACCAAGCCTCATCAATCCACTTGTTGTATTCTTCTTTTTTAACAGAACGATTGAACGCCGGCATGCTGTGTTTAGCGATTGCCTTCATGCATTTTGCAACAACCGTATCCATAATCGGATACATAGCCACCAAACTCTCCTCTGATGGCAATACTTCTATTGGTAAGATTTCATCAAAGTCATCCACATGAACCATACGATAGGCGCGCATTGAAGTTTTGATCAATTCATTGGCATTATACAGCGAATTGTACCTAGTTGTGGTCTGATGATATACTCGATTCATCGTCGCATTTTTCTCCGTTGTGCAGGCATTCGCCAGCAACAAGAAAATCAGCGTAAGTAAGAATGTGAAATTAAAAGTGCTCTTCATATTTTATTATCAACGTTCATAAAACGCATAGCGCACAAAATTAGTATTTTTTGAATAAGAAATTGACCAAATTATTGACGCCTTTCATTGGCTTATCAAATCCGCAATGCTTGGGAAATTGGATTGAAATAAAATGCTTTATTGAAAATCTGTATATTCGAAGCATTAAATACGTCACTTTTATGAAAACTTTCAGCTCACTTATTCTTGTGCTCATTTTCAACATGATACTGAGTGCACAGCAAAAGATTGACTCTGTTCTTATACAGAAAATCAATAATTCTGAAAGTGATGACTTCATAAAAATCAGAATTGAATTCATTCAAAATGCGAATGTCAGTGCAGAAAAACAGAGGCTCATCACTGCGGGGCTTAGTGTTGAAGAAAGAGCTTTCCACATTATACAACTGATGAAGAACACCGCAGAAACCAGTCAAATTGAAGTATTACGTTTTTTACATAAACAAGAGCTTTCCGTTCAAAGCATTCAGCCTTTTTGGATTTCAAACATTATCTTTTGTGTAATGAGGGCAAGCGAAATTCAATTGCTGAATAATTTTGATGAAATCGCTGGTGTATATTTGGAAAACAACCGTTTTGAATTGGGTGATGTCTATGTGCAAGAAGAGCATATTGATGTGAGAGGTCCAGGTGGCACAGAGCCTAGTATTGAAGCATGTAATGTGCGTCCACTTTGGGACTTAGGCTACACCGGTCGAGGCAGAAAAGTGTTCGTTTACGACACTGGAGTTTGGCCGAATCATCAGGCAATTGGCGGACGATTTATGGGCAACTATGGTTTTCTGGAAGAGGCTTGGTATGGTTATTATCACAATGAACCCAATGGCGAGCGAAATTCTCATGGCACACATGTTTTGGGAACCATGGTGGGATTAGATGAAAACACCGCCGACAGTATTGGAATTGCCATGAAAAGTTATTGGATTGCCAACGACCACGTGGGTCCTACAATCTCCGTGATGCCAGACCTGCCCTATCTTATGGCGGCTTATGAATGGGCCTTAAATCCAGATGGTGATTTTTCTACAACAGACGATATTCCAGATGTAATCAACAACAGTTTCCGGTGGTATGATGGTGCCGATATGACACAATGTGAGGGCATTGTTGTGGATTTGATGATTGCCATAGATGCAGTTGGTATTGCCAATATTTATTCCGGTGGCAATCAAGGGCCAAATAACACGACAATTTCTGCGCCTCAAAGAATAAACGTAACAGAAGTAAACACATTTTCTGTGGGCTCGGTGAATGGCAATTTTCCTTTTCCTCATCCGCTCTCAAGTTTTTCATCTGTCGGACCAAAACAATGTCCGGGTGAAGGGTCATTGGCCATTCATCCTGAAGTAGTTGCACCAGGACAAAACGTGCGTTCGGCTTGGGGTCAAGATGCGTACAACACGATTTCTGGAACGTCTATGGCGGCTCCTCATGTGTCAGGTGTTGCATTGCTGCTCAAAGAAGCTTTTCCATATTTGAGTGGCGAAGATATCCTTTGGGCGCTTTATTTAACGGCTATCGACATGGGTCCAGCAGGCGAAGACAACCAATTTGGAATGGGCATGATAGATGCACATGCTGCCTACCTTTATTTAGCCGAAAACAACGAGCCAGTAAATCCAAATAATGTCGATTTTGATTTGTCGATTACCGCGATTAATGGGATTCAAATGAATGGCGTGTATTGCGATAACATATTCGAGCCTCGTGTTGTAGTAAAAAATGAAGGTTTGAGCACAGTAAACTCATTTACAATAACATACAACTGGATAGGAGGAGGAGCAACCACAATTACATGGAATGAAACTTTGGCTCCTGGCAGTTCGGTTGAAATAGAATTGCCTCCTTTGGCAACATCATTTTCAGGTCAACAAGAATTTTGGGTTGTAGTAAAAATTATCGATGAAGAAGAAACCTATGATTTGGTCAACAACAAGCGTCATGTGCGTTGGAATGTGCGACCGACACTGGCTTTACCCTTCATTGAAGAATTTGAAAACAATTGGAATGATGGTCTTTGGATTGTAAATAATCCAGATGCCTCTTACACTTGGCGCACAACAAATGCACCACATCATCACAGTGAAAATCAAGCTGCGGCTATTCAGTTGACCAACTACAGCCCCGCCGCAAACCAGAGAGACGAATTGGTATCGCCTATTTTCAATATTCCGAATTCGGGAGAAATTACACTGGATTTTGATTTGAGTTATCGTCGCCGAAGTGCAATTTCAAACCACCAAGACACGCTTTATTTGCTGATTCAAAATGGATGTGTTGGTACGAGAGACACTTTGGTTATGTTGGCTGGCACCGAATTAGCCGTAGTGTCTAGTGCATTCCCCAATTTTGTCCCAGTGAGCAGCGCAGATTGGAAAAAAATGGAGTTCAATCTGAATGCTTATCATGGAGAAGATCTTGTTGTTGTAATCCAAAGTGTGAATCGCGCAGGAAACCACATCTATCTTGACCATTTTAGAATTTATGAAAGTGCGAATCCTCCTTTAGGAATCAATAGCCCTTCCTCCCCTGAGTTATTGATTTACCCAAATCCAACGTTAAATAAATTTGCAATTGAAATAAAAAATGTTCAATTTTACGAACCCATGAAATTGAACTTAACCAATTTACTAGGTCAAACCATAAAAACGGTATATATTCAAAACTCGAATCAAAATGTTGATGTATCAGACCTGCCAAGCGGCGTTTATTTTGTCCAAGTGCAAATCCACGACAATATATACATCACAAGACTCGTTATTGAATAAGTGCGCAAAAACGAAGTATTATGAATGGAAAGAGTTATGTGGTGCCATTTGATTTTAGTCCTGTAGCCGAAGGTGCCGTTCACCATGGCATTTGTTTGGCACGTGAGGCAGATGCCAAATTGATTGTTTTACATTTGGTGAGCAGCGAATCCAAAATAGCACAGAAAAAACACGAATTAACAAATATCTTAAATCGATCTGAATTTCATCGAGGTGTGGACCTAGTGCCGATGGTTCGCGTAGGTTCAATTTTTGAAGACATCAACAAAGTTGCAGTTGAACAAGGGAGCACTAAAATTATTATGGGCACTCACGGTGCCTTGGGCATGCAAAAAGTGTTTGGCAGCAACGCCATCAAGGTGGTGAAAAGCACTGGTCTTCCCATTTATATTGTTCAAGAATCAAGAAAATGGGAGGATATCAAGAACATCGTAGTGCCCATCGACACATCTAAAGAAAGTATTCAAATTATTGCCCATGCTGCCGATATTGCATTCCTTTTTAAAGCCAAAATATTGGTGGTTGGTGAACTACAAAAAGACGAAGATGCATCAAGGCAAATGAAAACGCGCATCAAAATCGTCGAGGATAAATTTCAAAGTTTAGGTGTTGATGCCAGTATTCATTTATTCGATCAAGCTGGCTCTTTTTCGAAAAAAATCATCGAATACTCCAAAGAAAACAATGCACAACTCATTGCTACAGCCTATTTTTCTGAGAGTTTGATTCCCGTATTAGACAATTTCCATCAAGGCCTGATTATGAATGAAGCTAAAATTCCAGTGCTGATTATACAGTCTCAGGAGGTGAGTTTTTCTTATTATTAGTCAATACTATTATATGTTTCGACTTTTCTGCTTACTTCTATTCTTTTCATTTCTTTCGTGTCGAACCAATAAAGAAGAAAACAAACAATCCATACTTCTCATTCCAGAGAGTGGATTTTCATTTAAACTTCATCAACGCGATTACATCGAAATCCCATCTTCCGCTGGCTCGGTTATTTGTCAGATAGACGATATAACCATGGGGCAAACCCAACTCACGATATCAAACGAAGACAAAATTCTAATAAGTAAATCCATTCAACCTAAAGAGACTCTGGTTTTCGAATATAGCGAGAGGCAATATCAAATTATATGTGAGCACCTTGAAAATCGCATACTTGGGAATGATTATGGACACTTTTCTATTCAATTTTTGACAAATTCAATTAGGTTAGATTCTGAAATTGAAAAAATTGAAGATTTGCTTTCAAAAATCGAAAAAGCAGACCTCATTTTCATTAGAAATGGTAAAGAGTACTCTTCACATGATGCATCAGCACACCTGAGAACAAAATGGAAGCAGTCACCAGAAATAGTCAACTTGAATGACTTTATTGATAAAATTGCTTCTCATTCTTCAACAACCAATAAGCCTTATCAAGTTAAAATGAAAAATGGCGTGATTATAAATGCGAAAGATTGGTATATATTGTCAAACGACTAAATGACATAAAAAGCTTACGAACTCAATAATTCAGCAGTATTCGCTAAGCATTAAACATTTGGGGAAAAGTTTACAGCCGCTCCCCTAGCTGCCAACCACCCTGTTGTCCATGCCGCCTGAAAATTAAAACCGCCAGTAATACCGTCAATATCCAAGACTTCACCAGCGAAAAACAAATTGGGCAGTGTTTTACTTTCCATCGTTTTGAAATTGATGTGTTGCAAATCTACACCACCGGCAGTCACAAATTCTTCTTTGAATGTGGTTTTTCCTTCGACTTGATAGGCGTCTTGGGTGAGGATGACCACAAGCCTATTGAGGTCTTTGTTGGACAATTGTTCCCAGGTTTTTTCTACGTCAACTCCAGATTTCTCTATTAAATAACGCCAAAGCCGAGTGGATAAACCATAAAACGATGCCCCGCCAATTTTTCGTTTGAACAATTCCTTTTGAAGCGCAAGAATTTTATTTTTGATTTCATCCTCATTGGTGATACCAAGCCATGAAACGTTACAAATAAAGCGGTAGTTTTTATCGAATAAATCGCGAGCTCCTTTGGCAGAAAGCATTAAAATGGCTGGTCCACTCATGCCCCAATGCGTAATCAGTAAAGGTCCGTGGCCATGGTATTTCAAGCCTGGGATTCTGGTAAGTACTTGAGGTGCCACGGTGCCCATCAATTCGCGGATGGATTCATTTGGCATGTTGAAAGTAAACAAGGACGGGCAAGGCGTAATCATCGGTTGACCCAAATCCTGTAGCCATTGCATGTGTTCCCATTTTGGTAAACCACCAATACAGACAATCACTTTATCAAAATCCAATTGTTCCTCTTTGGACGACAAACACCAAGAATGATCCGTGTTTTGTTTCATTCCATTGATGTTCAAACCTGTATTAATTCGCACATTGAGTCGTTTACATTCGTTAAGAAAACAATCAATTATGGTTTGAGAACTCTGGCTTTTCGGAAAAATACAGCCATCCTCTTGAACGACTAAGTCCACCCCTCGTGATTCAAAAAACTCTCTTGTTTCCTTAGAGCCATGTTCTCGGAAAGCTTTGGACAAAAGGCGCTCGCCACGCGGATAATGTTTAGAAAGCTTCAAGGGGTCAGACTCAACATTGGTCACATTGCAACGCCCACCACCAGAAACTTTCACCTTCGACAAAAGCTTTTGTGATTTCTCAATAATAGTCACCTCAGCTTCTGGATTAAAAAGCTTACAATGAATGGCTGTATAAAAGCCAGCGGCACCGCCTCCAAGTATTGCTATTTTCATGGTATAAAAAAAATCCGCCCGGAGGCGGATTTCAAAAGTAGTTAAAACAAAACTTATGGCATCAGAAACACAAAGGATTCTTCGCTTGTTATTCCTTTATAAATTTGAATGTCCCGAAATTAGACTGTTTGTTTTTCAATCTAAGCAAATATACTCCAGAAGAAAGTGTGTCAATATCAAGCTGAATTGCGTTGCTTCCTGATTCAACTGTCACTGGAATTTTGAACATTACTCTGCCAAACATATCCAAAATTTCGAGTTCAGCATTATCCATATTTTCCTCGGCTTGAATCAGAATCTGAACATTGGAAGATGCTGGATTTGGATAAGCAATCAGGCGATTACCAGACTCCGAGCATTCATGATAAACAGGAACAAAAGTTTCGCTTTGACCATCAAAATCATATTGAACAATTCGGTAATATACAACACCTGGGTTTATTCTCAAACGCTGCATATAATTACTCAATTGATTGGTTGTACCCGCAGCGTTAACCGTAGCTTCTTCTGACCAGTTTAATCCGTTTGAACTGGTTTCGATGGCAAAATGTGATGCATTATATTCAGATGCTGTAGACCATTGTACATTGACATAATCGGTTTCGCAAGACACATGCATGCCTAAAAACTCAACTGGTAAAGCACTAGGGCTTCCTATTGCAAAAGGAGAGAAGGTTCCATTGTAACTAACTGTTCCATAACGAATTCCATTCAATGTAGTCACCGAAACAGGACCTTCTATTCCCCAGAAACTGTTTTCATAATGGTAAAGTTCATAATTCAAAAAGCCATTACTTTCCTGACTCGGCAACCATTCGAAGGTTAAGTCCACTGAGGAATTAACTCCTGGATTATTATTGGAGATTATCCAAGTAAGGTTAACTTTATCCGCTAGTGGAACTGTTGAACCAGATACACCATTCGTTAAGAAATCATCAAAAACACGAACAGAAAATGTTAAGACACCTTGAGCAGCGTTTAGAGGATTTTGAACAGTCAAATAATTTGAGTTCGAATTAGCAACATAAAATACATTTGACTGACCTGGTGCAACATCCATAATCAGACTTCCTATGCCTAGCGTTCTAAACTCATTGCCATTTCGGTTGGTGATTGCGTTTAATCTGAGATTATTGTCAATCAAGATTACGTTATACTGCAAATTACTGAAGTCCAATTCATTCCAAACATAATCTGATTCAATTTCCATATCTTGAACAGCGTCATCTGCAAATTTAACATTAGCTCCAGACGCTGGAACTCGATTATGAGTCCAGTTTTCTGGTTTGTTGTGACCCGTGTTATCGATAGCAATTTGTTGTGAAGTTCTTCCTCTCCAAAGGGCTGGTATAACTTCAATATCTGCTTCCCCAAAAGCACTTGGATCATTGGGGTTCACAACCAAAACTTTTCTATTTGATCCTACTCCACCAATTGTAATATTCTTTTCCCCAGGATTTGAACCCAAAATACCACTCGAAAAATTATCTGTTGGGCCTGAGCCATCCAATATAGTAATTGTAGCAGACAAAGTAACATTATCAATGAACGCGGTAAAATCATTTCCGCCACCTCCAAGACCATCTTTGGCTTTAATTCTTATGCTGATTTCATCACCTGAAACCACGGTACCCAAGGGTGTACCGTCTGGTCTTGTGATAAGAAAACTCGCTGCTCCTGTAACAGTTACGCTATTAGAATTAGCACTTTCTGCACCTCCTACCACATTAGTAGCATGAATTACCGCGCCTCTATATAATTCTGCTGGATCGATTCCTGACAGTGTCCAATTACCGCTAATTGGAGTAGATGTGCCCAACAAAACTCCATCTACATATACACGTACAGTGGTATTGCCATTGCTTCCAGAAATTGAAGTATTACCGACTGTATAAGCGCCCGTTACTGTAGGTGGGCTAGGCGGCGTCCCTAAAACAGTGACACTGTTGGAAACAGGACTTAGGGCTTTACCCGTGGCTTTTGCATAAGCCGTGAGCACATCATTTGCCGCTAAGGTTTGACCAGTAAGCTCCCATGTACCAAAAGGAGAAACGGTAACTGTTCCTATTAATATCCCATTTCTGTAAATAGTTATTACTGTACCTGCTGGCTCCATACTGGTTCCCGTGATCGTCACTCCACTACCTGCGTTGTAAGTACCTGTAATGGTTGGGGCTTGAGTGGGGCTATTTTGCTGTGTAGCACCAACAATTACCTCATTAGATAAATTAGAAATAACATTTCCTGTTGCTTGACCTTGCGCACGAGCTGTTATTCTATCTCCGTCTGACAATCCAGAAACTGAAAAAACTGCATTTTGACCTGCACTTATTACACCCGATGTACCAATCAAATTTCCGTTTGAATAAAGTGTAAGAACTGCATTAGCCGGATGATTATTGGTGACAACAATATTTTGAGCCCCAACAGTTACATTGATTGGATTTGTTACTACGGTTGGTGGTGTAGAAAGACTAGTCGTATTTGCACTTGAATTTTGAAACTTAGCAGTAGGACCATAACCTGACGAACAACCATTCCAGACAGCCTCTGCAACCAAGGTACCAGTATAATTCCCATTGCCACCTAGGTTATAAGTCATTGTACCAGATGTAGGATAATACTGAAATTCGCCCCCTGCAGCAAACGCATGAACAAATGTATTTATTCCTGTTTGTTCATAAACCAAAATTCTAACGGAATTTGCATTAAATGTACTTCCAGGTGGAACAGTCCAGCTTATGTTGCATGTAATATTTCCAGAATTCGATACTGTATTTATTATTGGCTGTGGCGTATAGCATGAGGGTATAGTAGCTAATGCAACTGCAACCGTATTCGAAATATCTGAAAGTGATTTATTTGTCGCCAATGCATCAGCTGTAATTAAATCACCAACTACTAGGCCTGAAACCCCTGTTAAAGTCCATGTATTGTTTGTTACTGTAACTGTCGAACCGAGTTGTATGCCGTTTTTAAACACAGTGATTACCGTACCATTTGCTTCTGTACTTGATCCTGAAATTGAATTTGAACTAGGTGTTAGCCCTCCATTTACAACAGGTGCAGGGGTTTTAGGAAGCCCAAAGACAAAATTAGGGTCGCTTAACTGATCTAGAGAAGCGGCAGGAAAATTATTTATTATTTGGTTCATTAAAAGCGTGCGGTTGTTGCCATACTTTACATCATCAATACCATTAAAATCTGATACTGTTCCAGAAATGCCACTTTGCGCACTGGTAATAGTAGCCGCAGTGAATCTAATCATCTGGGATGTTGATATACCTAAGTCACTAAGTGGAACAAAAAAATCGTAAAAATAGTCTGCATTATTATTTACAGTAGACGATGCGATACTTCTCTGGTGATGCGCATTAACATTGTATGAGTTGGCCAATGCAGCGGTGCTTTGACCTGGTGTTAAATTATATATGGCTACCTTACCATTATTTCCTGTCTCCAAAATCACTTCTTTTTCGAATCCTGGATTGTTTCCTGTAAAAGTTCCAAAAACACCATCAGTATCAATAAGCAAAGAATAGCCTTTGGAGGCTGTAGAAGCACCTCCTAATCGGATACGAACGACTAAATATTGAACACCGCTAACAGTTCTAATCCCAATGTAAGAAGTTTGTATTGGATCTGTGTTTGAAACCAAATCCGTATGACCTCCATTTGCTCCAGTAGTCAAATCGCTGTGTGGTTCTCCCTCCATGATTGGCATTGGTATCAAATGCATTTCAGAAGAAGAGCCAAAATCAATACCGCCTATGAATCCTGTATTGGTGGCAGAAATGAAACCATCTCCATTTGGGTCTAAAACACTCCGCCCTAAAGCTGTTGAAGAAGGTTTGTAAATAAAACCAGGCGTTTGAGAAAAACCAAATATCACCTGAAAAATTAGAATAAATAATAGTAAAAACCGAGTCATATTTATAAGTTTTAAAATGTTGTGTAAAATTCAGCCATTTAAACGATTTAGTTTTATAAAAAACCTAATGCTTAACTAACTATGTTAGCACAATAAACTCATAAAAACCTCATGTATTATATCTAATTTATTGATTAGCAATAGATTAGATTCCAAGTAAAAAATTTTGTAAATTCGTGTTGTTATCGATTTTTATTTTTTTTCGAATACTGCTTCTGGCGTTATCAATTGTGCCAATGGATTTATTTGTAAGCGCTGCTATCTCTTTAGTAGAAATATTCAATCTTAAATAAGCACAAATTTTAATCTCATTCGGAGTTAAATCAGGGGCTATTTCTAAAATTTTTCTAAAAAAATCCTCATACACAAAATTAAATCGCGTTTGAAAGTCATTGTCCAAGAATTTTGTTTTTTTGGAAGACAACTCTTTTACCAAATTTTGAAATTTTGATTTGTAATTTTCAGGCAAAGTTTTTACAATATCACTCAATTTCACATATAGCGCTTCCCTCGTTTCTAAGAGTGCAACCTCCTTAATAGATTCTGTTAACAACTCCTTTGAACGCATCTCTAAATCCTGTTCAACTTGTTTATTCTTTTTCTTTAATTGATTGATTTTGATCAACTGTCTTCTAGACAAGAATAAATAAATGCTGATTGAAATCATTAAGGTCAAAACAAGAACAAAAGTGACAACATAATTCTTTAAACGTTGACTGATATTTTCATTTTCAATTTTTGCATTCAACTCAGTTAAACGATCATTTTCTCTATTGAGTTCCCATGCTGTGATAGCGCTTCTTGGATAGTCGCCTAAAAATTCTTCTTTGGCCAGTATATGTTTTTTGAAATAGAAATTAGATTTATTGGTGTCACTTAAATGTGAATAAGCCTTACTTAAATTTTCGTACAGCTCGATATTTATTTTTGGAATATTGTATCTGTTAGAAATTTGTTCTGCATTTTGGAGTTTACTGAGCGCCATTTTGTAATTACCGAGGAGAATATCCAACCCAGCCGAATTAATTAAATTGATCAAAACACCAATTTCAATGCCTTGATCCTCACATATCGAATCAGACTTATAATAAAACTCAAATGCTTCGTCATAGCGTCCTTGCTTCTTCTTGAGATTGCCATAATTGCTGTAGGTCATGGCAACTGTGGCAAAAGACTCATCAGCATAAGCTTTTTCCAAAACATACTGGAAATTCATCTCTGCTGAATCTATCAAACCATTATGACCTTGAATTATGGCTAAATTGATTAATTGACTGTAATTTAAATTTGACTTTCCGACAATTGTTATTGCGTTATTCACATATTCAAGAGCTTTTTCATAATACCCTAAATTGAGGTAAATCAATGCAATATCTTGGTTTATTGTGCTTTTATTCTTTAAGTCTGATGAATCTATAAAGTTCAAAGCCTCGCTGTAAAGAATAATAGACTCTATAAAGTTCCCAGATATGTCCTCTAAATAAGCTTTATTGGAGTAATAGACTAAATTTTGATACGGGCTCGAATCGATTTCATTTGCGCGATAAAGCACATTTAGATATTTCTCCATGCTGTCCCTTTGCTTTAAAAAAGCATAATGATTTATAAGAGATACTGCCGAGGCGCCATGAACTTTTACATTAGACGCATTAAACTTTCTTTGGGTCCAATAGGCCATAGCTACAGATGCATCTATATAACCCATACTGTTTAGGTCATTATTGATTTGAATTACAACATCTTCATCAAAATTATCTGAGCCATTTAATTCATTTATGGTATGGACAAACCATTTCTCAAAATCCTCTTTGTTACTATATAAGTTCGGAGTTAGCTCACTAATATATGATAATTTCGCATGGGCTGAGAGCTGATTAAATTCATTATCAACTCTATTTTTGTCAAAAAATAACGTTTCTTGTCTTTCTATATCGGTTGTAATATTGCGCTCGGCACTATTTTGACAAGCCGCGATTGAAATCAAAACAAATAAAATACAGAGTCGCCTCATTTTCATTAGTCGCTATTAAAAAATATTAAATCAAAATTGGAAAAACAGCCGATTAAATTAGTAAAAAAGGCTGCCAAATGAGACAGCCGTAAATTTATAGAAAAGGAATTTCGATGGTGATGTCCACCTCCGAATCTTCCCGTTTTTTCTTCTTCATAATGCCATAATCGGCAGAATTGATACTTCCTTTAAAAATCAAAACTCCCTTCGAAATTGTGAGATTGAATTTTTCTTCGCGCTCAACGGCTTTGATTTTGATGAGTCCAATAATGGAAAACCCTTCACCATCTTTCACCACAGATTTTGCTTTGAAGGACATTGTCGGGAATTTTTCAGCGTCGAAATAATCACTTGATTTCAAGTGTTTATCACGCATTTTATTTCCTGTTTCCAAAGTACTAACATCAACTGTTCCTGAAATTTCGCTCAACTCTGGCTTGTCTTTATTGATGTTTACACTGGCCTTCAATCCAGCAACTGAGCCATTTACTTTCTCTCCATGGAAATAGAATTTCACTGTTGCTTTGGACAAATCCAAATTGAATTTTTGGCCAAATGTGACACTGGCTATCAGAAAAGAGAATAAAACAACAAAAGTCTTCATGATCAACTTTATTTAAGTGCGTCAGCTCTTTTCTTGTAATCCAAAGCCTTGGTCGTGTTATCCAACTTGCGGTAGATGGTAAACAAATTCGTCAGAATATCCTTGTTCCCTGCGTCACCTGTTAGTTCAACAACTTTTTCAAGGAAAGGAGCTGCTTTCTCAAATTCTGCTTTCGCTAAACCTTCTAATTCTTCAAATTTCGGGTCACCAAGTCTCAACTTATTGGCTTGATCCAAATAGTCAACTGCCTTATTGAAATGAATGGAACCTAAAGAAAAATAAGGTCTCTCATCATTTGGGCTTAATTTCATAGCCTTTGTATAGGCAGCGATAGCATCATCAGTTTTGCCTAATTTTTGATACACCGTTCCTACAGCCCAATGATAAATACCATTGCTTGGATCTTTATCAATGGCTTTATTCAAACTTGCAATTGCCAGTTCATCTTGACCAGTTTTCAAAGCCATTTCAGCCATAGCAATAAT
>DIUF01000042.1:0-18866 GCA_002422285.1 Flavobacteriales bacterium UBA6165
AACTTCATCAACTGGATTTGTTGAGGAGATAGCTTTTGAAGAAGTTTATGTTCGAGTCGCTGTTTAAGCATAATTTAACAATTTTTCTCTTGACGATTTATGATGCAAAGCTAAAAAAAATACCTGAACCCTAATGCGTTTGGGCGCTTTCAAAGGTAAACAAAAATCGCACCACTTTGAGGTGATGCGATTCGGATATTTTTTACTGAATGAGATTATTTACGCAATGTGATTTCCGTTTTGGCGAAATCAGCTGAAGCATTGATGACAGCTCTGAACTCTGCGTATTTGTTTGCAGGCAACTGTATATCCTCAAACCATTCTTCTATGGTAACAGTTAACATATTACCATTTAAATTGTAAGAGGATTTGAACAAAGCTGCTACTTTTCCTTTTTCGTTTTTAACCTCAAAGTTTTTGCTTAAGACCTCAAGATTTTCTGCTTTATATCCTGAAGGCAAGGTGATTTTAAGCGTTCTGATAAAGCTTCTTGAGAACAAGTGCTCGATGGGCAATTGACGTGTTTCATCTTCGTATAAGTTCGATTGTTCTCCAATGAGCATGCCTATTTTAAAGGTGATTATGTCATCGTTGTTGCTCAAGAGTGCTTTACTGCTTCCAATAGCCTTCACGATGAACGGGTTCTTTAAAATATCCGTTTTGGAGACATTGAGAAATTCTAATTTAGCCACATCCATATCTTTGTCCATGTGGCGAACAAGCGCTTCTTCATATGCCACGCGCTGTTCAGCATCAAGCTTATCGAATTGTGGTTGGAAATTCATAGCAAAGTAACCTGTAAGCGTTCTGATGATTTCAACATCAATACTTTTCAGATTACTTGCGAAATTGACTATAATTTCCATTTCATCTTTGGAGAATTCACGATCGGGTGCATCGATGAATTTAACTTTTCCTATACCTGAAGTTACGCCTCCTACAGTAATTGGGCTGATAAAAAGTGCATAGTTATGCGTAAAGACACTTGGAATTATCCCCATGCGAAAGAACTGTGAAGCCGGTGAAAGGAATTTCTTTTCGCTTTTCACGTAAATCAATACATTGTCGAAATAGTAATTGGAGTGAAAATCTTTATCAAATCGATAGTCAAAACGGTCGCACGTAACAACCAGATCATGTTCTATTTTTGATAATTCCAATGCTTTTAAAATGATTTGAGATGCAGCATCAGGAGAAATAACATTGAATTTGAACATGTTTTCTATACCAAAAATGTGATTCAATCCAGGGATATCGATGATGGCAAATTGACTCTTCAGATAGTTTTCTAAGAGCAGTACTTTTTCGCCATCAGTTTTACCTGTTTTCATTTTAGATGCTTTCATGACTTTTTTAATGATGGCAAGATCTTTTTTGTTAGCAGCGTAATAGTTGGTGAAAATGGTCTTTGCAAAATCTTCAAAGGTGTAGATGCTTCTTTTCTTGCCGAGTTCATATCCGTCTAGTTTGTATATGAAACCACGAATATTTGCATTGTAGTTACTGAATTTCTCACGTTTGACACCTTCAACCATTTTGTCGGTCATTTTGTAAACGGCTCTAACTTTATTGGTAGAATCTCTAACTACCGCTGGCGCGTTATTATAGCTTTTAAAAAGAAATGTGAACTCTTTATTTGAACTCAATTCAAAGTCGAAATGTTGAATAGGAATTTTACTTTGATAGGTAAAAATGTTACCCGCCAAAGAAGCATTACGCGTTTTAATAACTAAAAAATACTCCAGCTGGTCGCCAATTTGCAATACCGATAAGTCATAGTATTCATAAGTTTTCTCTTCCTCTTCATCACTTTGATCTTCCTCCTCCTCATCGTCCTCCTCCCCTTTGGGTCTTTGGCTAATTGGTTTTTCTTTGGCATCTGATTTCTTAAACTCAATCATGGTACCATCTTTTTTGATGATTCGCACTTTAAATTCAATCAATTCACGTGCGCCAAATACCACGGGAAATTCCAATTCTTTTCTATCTTTTAAACCTTTGTCGTCATTCACCTGAATAACAAAATGATTCATAAAGAATGTGGTGAGTTGGTCTTTTTTATCATCGTAATTCATCTCGATCATTTGTTTGCGCAAAACAAATATTTGGCTTTCCGTCAATAGACTTTTATCCATATCAAGGTGTTTGGCTTCGGCCCAGTCGTAGGATTCTAAATTTTGTCCATTTGCGGAAAAAAGCACACCAACTAAACAAATGGCTGCTATGATTTGAATTAAGTTGTTCATAGTTTATAATGTCTAAAAATTAATGTTTTTGTTCAGTAATAAGAATTCCATTGTAGAATTCTCTG
Organism: Flavobacteriales bacterium UBA6165; assembly: GCA_002422285.1. Classification (GTDB taxonomy): domain Bacteria; phylum Bacteroidota; class Bacteroidia; order Flavobacteriales_D; family Crocinitomicaceae; genus UBA6165. The sequence continues at coordinate 2,312 of DIUF01000042.1, forward strand.
GTGAATTTCAATTTACCATTTTGGTCAAATTCTTTTTCAACCCCATTTTTCTTGCCGTGTAGGTAGGAGTTTTCAATATATAGTTTTCCATTCGTATGGTAGAATTTACTCTCACCATGGCGTTTGCCCATGACATAGTTCAATGATGAATATGCTCGTTCGGGTGCAAAACCAAATGTTGATAGACCATTGAGGTTACCATATTCATACGTTTTTGATTCGAATACCTTGCCTTTAGTATCGAAGACAGTATAGGTTCCATGATATTCTCCGAATGCTAACTGGGCCTCGAGAGATTTAGTTCCGTTTTTGTGGTAACAAACGATTTTGCTGTCGTTTTCAAGGGTAGTCATTTCGTTGATTTTTCCATTTTTGTCAACAAAGGAATAACCAACAAGAACATCCCGGTCATAGTAAAATACTGCATAGATGTCTCCTGAAGGCAAGCGCATTACTACTTCTCCATTCATTTCATCATTGATGTAGTTTACTTTGTAGTGCAGACTTCCATCTGGATGAAAATAGCTAGCCTCACCATCCATAATTCCGTCTTTATAGTTTAGTGTAGAGGCCACTTTTCCATTGATTCGATAGTCTGTTACCACTCCATGTAACTGTCCATGAAGGTATGTGGCTTCGTAGCTTTTGATACCATTTACGAAATAATCGATAAAGGTGCCATTGCGTTTTCCATTGAAATATTCTCCGGCGCTGGAAATGGATCCATCCAACCAAAATGTTTGTGACAAACCATGACGAACACCATTTTTGAAATTGTTTTTTGCCAAAATACCCTTAGCATTTGGATTAGAAACTAAAACTTCACCATGGTATTGATGGATGGTGTCAACAACGTTTCCTGCGATGTCGAATTGTACGGTTTTTACAATATCCCCATCCGCGTACAAATGACGTTTGAACAACAAACCAGAAACCGCATGATCATTGCACCAACTTACTACTTTTCCTCTAACATAATACTCTTTATCGCTCATGCTTCCATCAGGATTGTAGAAATACCACATACCAGATCTTTTGTCTTTCGTGTAATAACCTTCAGCTTTCAGCTCTCCACTGGGGTGGTATACCAATACCAAACCATCAATCTCATCGTTGCTGTAGTCTTTCTGAACTTCAACTTCGCCATTCGGAAAGAATGACTTCGTTTTTCCGTTTATTTTGCCTTTTTCGTAGTTTACCTCAGATTCCTTGATTCCGTTTTTATTGTAGTAAGTCCATTTTCCTGATTTTTCGTCCTCTAACAATTGTCCTTCGGTAATGAGAACGCCTCTAGGATTGTAAAACTTGTAGCTGAGTTTTTTTCCTGATCGCTTTTCTTGGGCGATTACTTTTCCCTCTTTATCGAAGAATTTGTATGACAATAATTCTCCATTTTTGTATTCCATTTCGTTGTGCAACTTACCATCGCGGTCGTAAGATTTTACGGTAGAGTTTTTCTTGCCATTTTCATCAAATTCAGCTTCTTCTTTCAATTTACCGTCATAGTAGTAGGCTACCCATTTTCCAACTTGATTGTCGTTTTTGTAACGACCTTTTGACGCTATTTGACCATTGTTGTAAAACGACTCGAAATCATCTACTTTTTTATCCAATTTGTAATTGCTTTTTTCTGCAACCTTTCCGTTTCTAAAGTATGTGGTATATGAACCATCTTTTTTATCGTCTTTGAAATAGATTTCAGCAGATAAGTTGCCGTTGGTATGATACTCCGTTACCAAACCATCCCATTTGTTATCTTTTAGTGTTCCTTTTTGTTTTATTGAATTGTTTTCATGGAATCGAACTATTTCTCCAGTTCTTTTTCCCATGACGTGATTGTCAATAAGCATGGTGTCGCCACTCGGATAGAAAACAAATCTTTGTCCATCGCGTTCTCCTTTCTTCATGTTAACAGTGAGCTCAGGTTTTCCATTCGGATAATACAAAGTGAGTGGCCCTTCAAGTTCACCGTCGACAAATGTTAATTTTCTAGCGAGAAGACCTGTAGATTCATCATAAATAATCCATTCACCATTTCGTTTACCACTTTTATATGGTCCAACTCCAATTGGCCTTCCACTTATCCCATTGAATAATTGCCACTCCCCATTTCGATCGTCGTGTTTTTCACCTAAGCCTCGGGCAGTTATATTTGATGAGCCTAAATCGACAAAAGTCGTTTGTTTCTTGTCATCAAAATCAATTACTTGACGGAAAATATATTTTGCAGCGTTAGGCGCAAGCCATTTCAAAAATAGTTGCACACGCTTTTTGTTTTTTTGAGCTGGCGCGGATAATGCACCGTAATTAGGACCTGAAATAAGTTCATACGTGAATGCATCGAAAAAATTATCTCTAAATACAGCTTCAAGAAAAGGAACATAGTGTTGCATCCAAAAGCCATCCGCATCCGCATCGTACTTTATTGCCTCCATCACAACTTGAAGTTGATTGGTGAATGGCGTCTTTAGCTTGGTTTTTCTTTTGAACTTATTGGACAGCGCAATTTTCGTTTGAACGATATTGTCAATATGTGAAAAATCATCTCCTTCGTCGAATTGAATATCTTTTGGTTCGGCTTCAAATTCCATTGCAGAAATTTGAAGCATTGTGATGTGCAGGTATTGTTTAAAAGGAGCTTCAGAAGCGAATATACTCGCAAAAGCAAGTGACATTAATGCTTGGCTATATCTGCCTTCATGAGCAGCCATTTCACCCAATCGTACATGTGCATTTACACCGAGTGGGTATGCTTGAATAGCTCGTTGAAACGCGTGAAGAGCCTCTTGATGTCTTTTCAGCTCTTGCAGAATCTCTCCTTTTCTATAATGAAGCGTATAACTTTCAGAAAATTTAACAAGTCCAATGTTTACAATCTTTAATGCATCTTCATATTTTTCAGTTTTCATTAAACTATTTACCCATCTGTCGTATACCAAATGTCCAAGCTCAAAGGGTGCATTGGATAAACGATTCGCTATTTCGATGGCTTTGGGATAGTTCTCTGAGCGGAAATATAAATCTTGAAGCGAAAATTGTGCTTTCAGATAAATGGAGTCCTGCTCAGGAATTTCTTCCAACAAATCTTGTGCGTCTTCAAATTTCTCTTGATTGATAAAGCGCCGGGCTTTTTGGTAATCTTGAAAATAATTGCTTTTTACGGCGTTTCTTTGGGTGTAACTTGCTGATATTAAGCTAATAATTAGAAATGTAGAAAATATTTTTTTCATTATAAAATGTTTATTCGGTTGTGAAAATAAGCAGAATTAAAAGAATTTGGTTACAAATCATGTATTTTTGTTTCCCTGCACGCTCGAAATATTAGATGTCGGATAAAACCTATTTACGTTAATTTTGTTCAACAGTTCAAATCTTATACCAATGTTCAAATCTTCCGATGTTTTGGATGCCATGAAATGGCGATATGCTTGTAAAAAATTCGATACTACAAAAAAAGTTCCGGAGGAAATCATCGATGATTTGTTACAAACCATCAATCTCACAGCTACCTCTTTAGGTATGCAGCTACTCAAGGTAGTAGTGATCAGGGATCAAGAGCTCAAAGAGCGTTTTCTTGAGCATGCATATAAGCAACAGCAAGTAGTGGATTGTTCACATTTACTTGTATTGTGCAGGTACAATAGTGTCGACGAAGTACTTGTTGATGAATATGTTTCACGTTCTGCCAAAACAAGAAATATTGACTTGGCCAGTCCTAAAATTCAAGGGTTCCGAAATATGGTGCTTTCAACAGTGTCGCAGCCCAATGATAAAAAGATCCAGTGGATGACCAACCAAGTTTATATCGCATTAGGCAATTTAATGACTGCTTGTGCCATGATGCGCATTGATTCTTGCCCGATGGAGGGCTTTAATCCTAGGGGAGTTGATGAATTGCTTGGACTCCATGAACTCGGATTGGCTTCGGTTTTACTGTTTCCAATCGGTTACAGGCACTGTGAAGATGTTTATGCAGATTATCCTAAGGTGAGACGGTCAATTTCTGATTTTGTGGTAGAATTGTAAAAGTCATTTTTACAGTGCTCTACGCATAAATACGTATATGACATACATTTTTTTTGTGTGTGGAATATTTTATTTACGTTTGCTGCGTATTCTTGAAAATTATGCAGGTAATAATAGGACGTGGAGTAAATGATGATGGATTGAGCCTTTTGGTTCCAGAGCACTATTCAATGGTGAGCAGAAAACATGCAATTGTTGAGATTGGTGAAGACGTAATGACTTTTGAGGATTCATCGTCCAATGGGTCGTGGGTAAATGGCGTGCCTGTCCGAAAAAAGCAAATCAGCGATGGGGACTTGATAATGCTTGGCGATAAAGACAATGGCTACCGATTGGATATCCATCTTGTTAAACAAAAAATTGAGGCATATAAAAATAAAAACCGAATCGATTTTTCTTCAGAATTTAAAACTTTAAAATTGGTTTACAACAACTACAATAATGCCAGTAATCAAATTAAAAAGAAATACAAGAGTAAAACATCGTTGCCTCAGATTTTATTCTCTGTAGCTGGTATGATTTTGTTTTTTGCTCTTGGCCAGGTATTTGATATCCCCCCACAAATAGGTATGTTTTTCTACATCGCGGTGCCAACTATTGCAGTGTTTTTGTTCAGCTTGAAACAGGATTCAAATGCCATGCAAAGAGAATTGCTGCTTACCAAGCATAATTTGGCAAAGGAATATTTGTGTCCAAAATGCAGAAAACCATTGAATATTGATTTACCAATTGAGATATTAGAACAAGAAAAAACGTGCCCACATAAGTGCGGCGCAATTTATATACCCTAAAACTAAAGATTTATGTCAGATAACAATTTTAATTCAGAAAACCGCAACTCGGATGAAACAAGAGTCGACGGCGGTGGTGGTTTCAGCTTTGAAACCGAAGTAGTCACCACTGATTCAGGCAAAAAAGCGATCAGAATTTCAAAATTAAATAAAAAGCAAAAGGAGATTTTTATGTCTTCGGGCGTTGCTTTTGCTGGATTGGCTGCAGGAGCAGGTGCATTTACTATGCTTTCGTTTAACGATGTACCCGCCTCAGATACGGATGGTGATGTACAAGTTGAGGATGCAAATGAAAGTGTTATTATTGAAATTGACACACCTGTTGCGAGCGCTTCGTCTGCATCTGGCTCGATTTCTTTTAATCAAGCCTTTGCTGATGCACGTGCCGAGTTAGGCCCAGGTGGTTTATTTGTTTGGGAAGGCGATTTGTATCACACCTACACGTCATCAGAATGGAACAACATGACGGATGGTGAGCGCATGGAATTTTCCTCATCAATTACGGTTCAGAATGCAGACGGCACATCTTCTACAACATCCACGCATGTTAGTGCTGAGCAAATCGCTGGAGATTCAGCATCAAGTTCGGAGAACGATTCTTCATCGAGCGCTAATACCAGTGAGAGTTCTGATTTTGACATCGTTGGATATGATTTGGATAACGACGGTGCAGCTGACCTCTATGTATTTGATATTGATGAAAATGGTGTTCCAGATATATTGATTGATTCGACCGGCGACGGCGTGTTCAACCAAGTTATCATGAACGTTGATTTCGAAAGTGAACAGTCTATTGACAGTTACGAATCCTTTGATGTAGAAATTTATCCAGAGGATTTACAGGATGTTCAGGTTGTTTCAATAGATCGTGGCGATCAGGCATCAACTGTGACTGCTCAAGATGATTTGATATTTGACGAATTAGCCGATAATGATTTTGACGCTAATTTCGACAATGAAAGCGACGTAAGTGATTTTATTTAAATAGTAACCCCCTAAACCCCCAATAATTATGAAAACTTTATTTTTTGGTACTTTAATTTTGTTTTTCTTTTCAACTAGTTATGCTCAAATATTCAAATTTGATGTGGATGGTATGTGTCAAAGAGAGAAAACTGATGGTGGAAGTTGGTCAAAATGGACGGACTGGACAGACGTTGATTTGAAAATCGATATTGACTTCAACAAAGACCAGGTGGTAATTCACTTGAATGGCAAAATGGTCTACAAAATTAGTGAATATAAGGCAGAAGAAATTGATTCTGATGGTGATTCAACTCATGAGTTTGTGTGTACCGATCCAGATGGTGTAGCTTGTCGCATAAGATTGGTCATCCTAAAGTCGCAGGACAGCAAGATTCAGTTGTATATTGATTACCCGAAAAATATGTTTGCTTTCAATTTAAAGCTTGTGCAGCAGATTGATTAGTATCCCAAAATAATGCGTTATGAAGGTTACAGTAATTTGCGTAAAGTGCAAACATGAAAACAGTGTTGGATTCAAGAACTTTAAGCAGTCGGACATCTCATCTGTTGAAGGAAAAGCTTTTGCTTTTAAATGCAAAGGCTGCGGAGAGGTATTGAAGTTCAAAGTGAATATTGATGGACAAAATAAAGGTTAAACATACATGCTCTTCTTGTGGAAAACAACAGATTTATTCTGTTGGTCAGGAATACATGGGCAAGGCTGTTAATTTGGTTTGTAATACTTGTAATACTAAGGCCCAGCATCGAATACCGAGTTTAGAAGATTTGAAAAAGAGGCAAACAGCCCCTGCTCAAAACCTAAAACAATCTCAGACTGACGATGATAATCCAAAAACACAAGTTCGTTTTACCAATACCGCTTCTCATTTTTTAGAGGTTTTGCCTAACGAGAAAACACCTAATCAGCGATTTGAACTCGACCAAAAGTATTTAACAATTGGTCGGTTCTCTTCTCAGTCCAATTTATCTGATATAGGAATCAAAACAGCTGATGAGTTTATGTCTCGAAAGCATGCAATTTTGAGAAGTCAGCCGAATGGTAAGTTTACTATTTCTGATGCTGGTAGCTTGAATAAGGTGTTTGTAAATGACAATGAGTTGGCACCGGGAGAGGAAGTGTATTTACAAAAAGACGACCTCGTGAGAATTGGAAGAACGGTATTGCGCTATGTAACAAATTGATTTGTTTGAATGCGAAAGTCACATCTTTTCTTTTTGTTTTTTGCTTTTAGTTTTTTCGGACTTTATTGGTTTTTCAAACACTACGCTTCGAGTCCATTAGATTTTAAACAAATTCATATTGAGTTTGAGGTGCTGGACTCCGATTTTGACGCCGGTTTGCGATATAATATAATAATTGTCAATTTTTCTGATTCCATTGAAGCAAAATTGAAGTTAACAGGACGGATTACTACAGAACGAAGACGAATTATTGCGAAAAGACGTGTTGGTGAAATACTCAATGTGATTGAAAATAATGCTGTTTTAGTTCAAGATGAGGTTCTGACTAGTAGTGTTAAGATTCAAAAATCAGGCAATCAGTGGGTAGAATATCAAATAAAAGATGTACAAAAGTTTGAGACCTATTTCTGGTCGCTATTTGAGTTAAATGATTGATAGAAATGAAACGAGTATTGATTTTTATAATAACCTTGGTTATTGGCTTTGCAGGATTTTATGCACTAGATAGGTGGGGGGATTCTGCTAGCCTTGGAGTTTCCAATTCCTCAGATTCGTTGTCGGTTCCCGATTTTCATGTTCCCGAGATAACTGCTGAAATGGATTTTGATACCAAATTGAAATTGTGGTCGGATCATTATGCTTTGGAAATGTCGCGTGAATTGATGAAGATCATGATTAATGGCATTAATTCAGAATTGAATTTTAGGGTTAGAAGTCTTGATTTTGACGTGAAAAATAGCCTATGTTGGGTTGAAGTTTATACAAGTTGGTTGAATCAGGATAATTCAAAATCGACATTTTATGAGGTGGTTGTGAAAACGGAATTCAACCTAAAATTAAAAACAGTGCATGCTTCGAAGTTGAAAGCAAATGAAGAGTTTGACAAACTTTTGGCTTCACAAGAACTTGATTTGTTCATTGAGCAATCTATGATTCGCTCGCTTCAATATTTACAAGAAATAATTTAGTTAAGGAGAAATAAAAGTATTATGACACAGCAGGAATTTTTTAATCGTTATAGTTACAATGTAAGGACCGATAAAATTGGTGGTGGTTCTTTTGGAACTGTTTACAAGGCATACGACAATGTGCTGGACAGAACAGTGGCCATTAAAGTCTCGGAGGTAAAAGTATTAGGGGGGAAAGAGTTTTCTTTACTTGACGAGTTCGATGCCATCAAGGATTTGCCATTACATCCTAACATTGCCAACTACGAGGCTTTGTATAATTTTGACCAAGCCAATGGAATCTTTGATTATGCGGTGCTTCAATATTACCCAGATGGCAACTTAAAAGATTTGATTAAAAAATCTAGTTTGAGCCAAGAGGAAAAAGAAACTGCTGCGCTGCAAGTTTTAGCAGGACTCGAGTTCTTACACCATCACCGTGTTGTGCATCGCGACATGAAGCCTTCGAATATTTTGATTCAAGCCAGAAATCAAGGCGATAAGGTAGTTCATGTTCCGAAAATCACAGATTTTGGATTGTCGAAAAAAGCTGATCCGAGTGCTAAAAGTCGATTCACCAATTCTTTTGGTGGAGGAACTTTGGAGTATAGTTCTCCAGAACAATTAAAAGGTCAGAATCTTAGATTTAACACAGATTTATGGGCTTGGGCGGTTATTACTTATGAGTTGTTTACTGGCAATCCGATGTTCAAATCGTCTGGTGGTGGTTCTGATAGCGCCGAAACAGAAAAGATGATTTTTGATCAAATTTTGAATTCTGAGATTTTGGATAAATTGAGTGATTTTCCAGACAATTGGAAACGTGCGCTTTCAGCTTGCTTGGATAGAAATCCGGAAACACGAGTGAAATCAGCTGAGGATATTCGTGCCATTTTGCGAAATGAAGAACCCAAAGCTGCTGTTGCGCCTGTAGTGGAAAAATCAGCTGAAGTTGAGGTGCCTGAGGTAGAAGCGGCTACGAGAATTGATACTGGAAGACACATGGAAGCGCCTGCTCATCCTGAACCAGCAGTAGCCGCAAAACCTACACAACCTACAACACCAAAAGGTGACAGTAAAAAGAGTAAAATACCAATGTTTATTGGGATTGGTGTAGGCGCACTTGCTATAATTGGTGTTGCCGTTTTCTTTATGATTAAACCAGCTGCCGAAACAAAAGTTGGTCTTTCAGCGAAACAAGAAAACGAACTTTTTGGCTATGTTGGTGCTGATGGCGCTTGGGTAATAGAACCAAAATTTATTACCGCAGAGGCGTTTTCAGATGGCTTGGCTTTGGTGAGAACTAATGATAGCTTGTATTACATCAATGAAAAGGGAGAAATGCAAAAATTCGTTGCATTGGTTACTCTAGACCCCGTTGACACTGACCAGCAGGATGACCATTCTGATCCAATTGCGGTTAACGATTGGAAAACTGATTTTGAACGACATTTTAATCAATTGATTGATTCTGAGCATTCTAGAAGCGATCAACAAAATTTGAAGGAGTATCAAAATTTATTGAAAACGGTGCCAGCGGGTTCAGATGCTGAGAAAAATCGTGTAAATAGTAGGATAAAGTATTTCCAAAATCGAATAAGCAATCCTAGTACAACACCAACACCAACACCAACACCGTCACCAGCACCAGTACCGTCACCTTCATCGAACAGACTAACTGGCTTAACGGATTCTTTTGGTGATGTTTACGATTATGTTGGCGATATCAAAGATGGAAAGCCAAATGGAACAGGCACAGCCACTTATAAAAACGGTATGGTTTACGTCGGAACTTATGTTAATGGTTTCAAACAAGGAAAAGGCACATTTACTTTCGCCAGTGGCTCTAAATATGTTGGTGATTTCGTTAGTGATAAAAGAACAGGAAGCGGCACCTACAATTGGTCGGATGGTTCAAAATATGTCGGCAATTGGAAGGATAATGAGATGCATGGAAAAGGTGTCTATACTTTCCCGGGTGGCGCGCGGTATGACGGAGAATGGGCGAAAGGAAATATGCACGGATATGGAATCTACTACTATGCCGACGGTTCGCGTTACGATGGGCAGTGGAAGAACGACAAAAAACACGGTTGGGGTAAATTTTATAACTCCAAAGGTGTTTTAGAGTATGAGGGGCGCTACGAGGATGACAAGCGCTTGTTTTAGTGTAAATCGCTAAATTGAATTGAAATGAAAGTTGTACACTACAGCCACCAAGGCAAAAGAGACAATCAAGAGGATGCTATGGGCTTCGATGACAAGCTTTACTATTTGGTTTGTGATGGAGTTGGTGGACACGAAAAAGGAGAAGTCGCGAGCAATTTTGTGGTTGATTATGTCAAGCAAAATTTCCCAAAACTAGATGCAGTGAATAAGTCATCTTTGCAAGAATTGATTGTAAATGCTCAAAAATCCATGAATGAGCAGCTTGTCACGCAGCCTGAATCACTTGGAATGGGAACTACTTTTGCTGGTGTTTTTCAAACGAGTGAAGCTGTTTTTGTTGTGCATCTTGGTGATAGCCGCGTGTATTGGGTGAAACCAAAATCTCAGCAAATTTGGCACACTTGGGACCACTCCATGGTTGGTAATTTGATGCAAATGGGAGAGATTTCTCGAGAAGAAGGTCGCTTTCATCCACAAGGAAATCGGATAAGTAAAGCTATTATTGCCAATCAAGAGAATAAAATTGTAAAACCAGATATCGTTAAATTTACGCAACTTGAAGAGGGGGACTTGTTTTTTATTTGTTCTGATGGTGTTACGGAGGCATGGAGTGAGTATGAATTGATTCAGATGCTTTGCGATGCAACAAACTCAATTGAGGATAAATTACAAGTTATTAAGTCGCGTTGCGAAAGTGACTCCAAGGATAACAATACAGCCATTTTGTTGGAAGTAGATCGAGCTAGCGTTCTAAATGGTGCACAGAACGAAGAAATTTCTTGTTTGACCTTGGATTATTTTCAGAAAGATTATGATTCTTATCATCAAAAACAAAATGAGGAGGGTTTGTTGACTTCTGATTTTGTTGTAGAAGAGCCTATAATTCTTGAGTTGGTAGATGAACCTGTGGAGAGTTTTTCGCCAATAACTGAAAACATTGATACAAACAATGACAGTAAAAAGAAGATTTTTATGGCATTGGTCCTTGTTGTTATAGCACTTTTGGTTTTTTTCTTTGTTCAAAAATTGATGTCGACCTCCGATCCTCAAACGGATGGAATCTTGATTTTAACTAAAGAAAATCAACTTTATGGGTATCAAAATACGAGCAAAGAATGGGTAATTCCAGCACGATTTATTTCCGCTGAACCTTTTGACGACGGACGTGCAAAGGTTGCAACACAGGATAGTGTTTTTTACATCAATGACAAAGGGGAAATGATTGCTTTCATTCGTCTTGCAAGCGATGATCTGTCAAATTCCGAAACAGAGTTTGGTCAATTGAATCATCAGGTTACGTCGGATCAAGGTAATGCTGCCACCACCAGTCAAGGTGCCACCAATCCTGTATCACAACAAGCAGCTACCAATGCGAATAATGCTATCGATTTCAACGAATTGATGACTGCATCAAATGGGGTGTCTTCAGGCTTTTTTGAAAATGCCATGCAGATGGAAACTGCTTTTCAAGCACTAACGAAGAAATACGCCAACACCAAGATTCCTCAGAACGAAGAAAAGAAGTTTCTCAATAAAATTCGAAATTCCGACACTAAAGCTGAATATAAAAAGAAAATTAATAAGCACAACAGTGCAGTATTATCCCCTAACTTGACTCCTACAAATAATACCGAATCAGGTTCGGGAGTTGTTGAGCCTGATCCGATTGAATTATAACCTTTAACATACAAAATAAAATGAAAAGAATATTTCAAATTCTCGTATTGTTTGTTGTTGTATCAACAAGCTACGCACAACAAACCTATGCCTTGATTATTGGCGTTGCAGAGCATCAAAATCCTCAAAACAACTTAACTTGGACGGTGAATGATGCCAACAAATTTGCAGACTTTTTGAAAAGTAAGGAGGGAGGAGCTGTTCCTGCTTCAAATATTTACATGTTATTGAATGATAAAGCTAAAAAAGCAAATATTATTCAATATGGTAAAGAACTTTTTTCTAAAGCTAAGGAAAATGATCGTGTGATTTTCTTCTTTTCGGGTCATGGAGCTCCAGGTGCTTTTGTGCCTTACGACGCAACAGATTATAACAGTTTGTTGTTCTTTGGTGAAGTGAAAGAGATTTTCCGTTCGGCTTCGTGCAAGGCCAAATTATGTTTTGCAGATGCTTGTCATGCCGGTTCATTGAAAATGGATAAAAAAGCGATGAAAAAAATTGAAACCGAAAAAAAGAAGGCCGAGCGCGCTAAGTCTAAATCTAATCCAAGTTCAAAGTTACAAGCAGACGAGGTGGAAGTAGCTATCATGCTCTCATGTATGCCTGAAGAGGTGAGTTGGGAAAGCCCAAAGTACAAGCAAGGGTACTTTTCCTATTTCCTGATTCAGGGATTAACGGGGTATGCAGATTTGAACGGTGATAAAATCATCACCATGAAAGAATTGCATCGTTATGTGTTTACCAAGGTTTCTAATGCCGTAAAAACAGAAATTAAAGGTTACACACAGCGCCCGATGACTTTTGGAAAGTTTGACGCCAGCATGGTGGTGAGTAGACTTCAATAGAGTTCCCGTGTCCATAAAAAGTTACGTCGGTCTCTTGTTTTTATCTTTCATTTTGAAAGATGACATTCCCGCACCTAAAATCAAGTTCGAATACATCGTTCATAATCGCGGGGACATAAGTGAAGGCTCTGACGGATTATTCTTTTTCCCTCTAGAGAATGTTGGGAATACCGATTTGTTGATTGCTAGTGTACAATCTAGTTGTGGATGCCTTGTGCCTCGTTTTAATATGAGACCTGTTGCGCCTGGAGAGCGTGATACTGTTTTTGCCTTTTACGACACCAAGAGAATAGGTCAAATTAATAAGACTTTAGTCGTTGCAACCAATGAACTCGAACATGATAAGCGGATTATTTTGCGGGTTGCTGGAAGAGTTTTACCCTATAAAATGGATGAAATTCAAGTCAGGTTTCAGGACAGCATTACGCTTAGTTTTTCGGAATACAACAAAGCAGAAATTGGCGTTTTCGGTAAAACAGAATTCACACTGGAGTTTTTGAACACCTCTAATGATACTTTGAAAATATTCGCTTCAGCACGCGGACCAGACTTGTTTAATGTGATTGATGATGAATTTGAAATTCTCCCAGGAAAATCAAGGTCGGTACGCGTAAAACGCAACGATAAAGTCAAGCACTTTTACGGAACGATTCATTTCTCATTGAGTAACAAAAAGTATTTTACTATTGATGTTTTGAAGTGATATTTTTCAATCCTCAACCTCATTATCCCGAAAGGCACTTGGCAATAAATCAGGTAAGATTTTCAAAACAAATGGAAGAATGAAAGCGCCTCCAGGCAGCATAAAAATAGCCAAAGAAGGCACACTTCTAGCGATATCAAAGAATTGTCTTTTCACTTTTATTTTCTCTTCATCATTCAAGGACTCATTCATGGATTTTTTTACCAAGGCGACCAATTCACCGCTTTGTCTGAGTTCTTCTACTAATTTATCTTTGTTTCGCAACAAAAGTTTAGACCATTTTGCGCTCAGTCGATTGAAAATGAGTTCGTAACTACTTTTGCTTTTTAATTGGGTAATGATTTCCTCATGGTCCACGAGAAATTGTTCAACGACGTCATAAGAATCGTTGATTTCTTTTGTGGAGAGTTCCAGTAGATTAGAAATTTGGTTGAGTGTTTTCCGCTCTCTGTTCGAAAATTCAGTATCAGATAAAGTTGAAAACACAGCCAATTCCATGAGATACTTACGAAATAACATATTGGTTTTTCGGGCTTCATAAATGGCGCTTGCCGAAGTTCCTGAACGCAGCATTAACTGGAAATCTTGATGTTCTTGTGTAGTAAGGTCAGATGCAGCCAAGAAATATTGGAACAACTTGTTTTCAGATTCTTCAATGTATTGATCTGCTTGTAAAGCATGGACAATTGTCAGCAAAGTCCATTGGATTTTTTTGGTTCTAAGTTCTTTAAAATTTACACTTAAGGGCTGATGTAGAAATTCGTAGTACAGGGTAACGTCAATGTAGCATAAACTATTTTGGAGATAGCTTACCAATAAATTTTGATCTAAGGAAAGCGGAATTCGGGTTCTATCGTTAATGGTGCGTTCGATGTTGTTAGGCAGTTTGAACCATTTATAAACAGACCAAAATCTAGCGAGTTCACGACTTCCACAGCTTTCAAAAAATGATTCCAAATGTTGAGGAAATTCGTCAAGATTTAACGACTCCTGTTGCTTGTGCATAAAAAGTAGTAACATCGACTCAAAATAGAGCACTTTCAGTTTTTCATGAGGCGTCCAATTGAATTTTTCTTGGTAATTCAAGAAAATAAACTGACCGAAAACTCCAAAAATAATACCTGATGATCCTAGTTTTTGTTGAACGGCATTGAGGTCGTTTAGTTCATAGGAGTCCCCACTACTGATCGAAATATCGCCAGATTTCGCAAGACTCATGTATTTTTTTATCCAACCAGATTTCGAAGGGTTCAGCATAAGTGAAATTGTGCGTAAATTTACATCTTCATTTGATAAGGCAATTTGCTATGCGTATTTTCTTCATTTTACTTTTCTTGTTTTTTGCGAATAATTACTTTGCACAGCGGATGAAAGTGCTGACACGCTTGGATGCCGAATTGAATGAAAGTTCTGGTCTATTGGTTTTTACTGATTCTACATGGCTCACCATCAATGATAGTGGTAATCCAGCAGTTTTATATGAAATCAACAACCGAGGAAAAGTGGTTTCCAGAACGACATTTGCAAATGTTAATAATTTCGATTGGGAAGAATTGCAAATGGATCATCATGGAAATATTTACATCGGTGATATTGGAAACAACAAGCAGTCGAGAAATGGTCTAACGATTTACAAATTTCACAAAAGTAAAATTGGTCAAATAGATGTGCACACCGAAGCCATAGATTTTTATTATCCTGAACAGTTGTATTTTCCACCGAAAAAATCAGAGCGCAATTTTGATGCTGAGGCTTTTGTGGTTCAGCGCGATAGCATTTTCATTTTCACGAAAGATTGGTCCAAACCATTTACAGGAATTTCGAAAATCTATTATGTACCCAACACACCTGGTCGACATGTGGCTACACTTTTGCGTACTTTTCAAACCAATAATATTTCTCCTTATCGCGATGCCATCACAGGCGCATGTTGGTTAGGTAATGATATTTTGATTTTGGCCTATGGCGCCATTTATCACATCAAAGACGTTCATCAATTGTTGCACACCACCAATTTTGTGCAATCGAAAAAGTACATTTTCAAAAAGCTGAAACAATTTGAAGCCATAGCCGCTAGTGCTGATGGAAAAATTTACATTACTACTGAGAAACATAGAGTTTTAGGACGCGCAAAATTGTATTTATGGTCTGGGATGGAGAAAAAATAGAGGCAGTACTATTTGACATGGACGGTGTTTTGATTGATTCCGAACCGCTGTGGAAAATTGCCTTGGTGAATGTTTTTAAAACTTTGGGCTTTGAATTGGAACCCATGCAATTTGCCAAAACGGTTGGCTTGCGCATTGATCAAGTAGTTGAATATTGGCGTAAGGTGTATCCTTGGGAAGATAAATCAAACGATGCTGTTGTTCAGGATATTATCGATGAGGTTTGTCGCTTGATTCGCGAAAATGGCGAACCTTTGACAGGAGCTATTGAAATCATCTCTTTCTTGAAAGAAAGGGGGTATCCGATTGCTTTAGGAACTTCATCCTACAAGCAAATTATCCACACTGTTTTGGATGTTTTAAACTTGGAAAATGCCTTCGATTATGTTCGTTCAGCTGAGGATGAGCCCTATGGAAAACCGCATCCCGGCGTGTATTTGACTTGTGCTTCGGCTTTGAACGTTAACCCTCAACATTGTGTCGTTATTGAAGATTCCCACAATGGTCTCCTTTCCGCTAAAGCTGCTCGAATGAAAACCATTTTGGTGCCTGAGAAAATTCACACGCGCCATCCTTATCATATTTTAGGCGATGTGGAGTTTGAGAATTTGCTGGAGGTGAAGCAATTTTTTGAGGGGATGATGTGAAAATCACCAAAACAAATCCTCTAAGGTCAATTCATTTTGTGCCAAACCCAAATAATGGCTGTTTTTTTGTGAACCGAATGTTGTAATTAGGGTGAGGTAGAGTGGCTTTTTTGTTTTGCTTTCTGTTCGGAAAACACGAAATTTATATAAAAATTTTGGGTTACCAAGCTAAGGCGCAAAACCAATGAAATAAAAGGTTACAGGGATTTTGAGATTTCTCGCTTCGCTCGAAATGACACTGATTCGTCAGTGTAAGGGGGGCTTTAGGCGGCTTCGCCGCCTAAAGCCCCCCCCAACGGCAATACTGCCGTCATTTCGAGCGAAGCGAGAAATCTCAAATCACATTGATTCCATAGTATTCTTAGTCAATAGCGCTCTATCTTGGTAACCCAATAAAAATTATTAATAGCCAA
>DIUF01000042.1:18971-32700 GCA_002422285.1 Flavobacteriales bacterium UBA6165
ATGTCAACAAAATCATCCCTTGATCTTCAAATTAAAGCCTTGCCAGATTTGCCTGGCGTATATCAGTATTATGATGCTGCTGGGAAGATTTTGTATGTTGGAAAAGCTAAAAACCTCAAAAAAAGGGTCAGTTCGTATTTCAATAAAAACGACCATAATGGCAAAACCCGAATTTTAGTTGCAAAAATTGCGCGCATCGAACATATTGTTGTGGATAGCGAATTGGATGCCTTACTTTTGGAAAACAATCTGATTAAAAAGTATCAACCGCGCTACAATATTTTACTCAAAGACGATAAAACGTATCCGTGGATCGTGGTTAAAAGTGAGGCTTTTCCGAGGATTTTCAGTACTCGGCGTGTTATTAAAGATGGTTCGGCCTATTATGGACCATTTTCATCTGGGCGTGTGATGCATGCTTTGTTGGATTTGCTTAGTAGATTGTATCCATTGCGCTCATGTCAATTGGATTTGTCGGAAGAAAAAGTGAATCGAGGCACCTATAAAGTTTGCTTGGAATACCACATTGGCAATTGTAAAGGCCCGTGTGAGAAAAAACAAAGTCCAGTGGAATATGATATGTACATCAAAGACATCCACGAAATATTAAAAGGAAATTTGAGCTCGGTAATTCAGCGTGTGCGCACTTTGATGGAAGATGCAGCTGCCGTTTATCGATTTGAAGAAGCCCAAGAACTCAAAGAAAAATTGGATTTATTGGAAAACTACCGCAGCAAAAGCACCATCGTGAATCCGAATTTGGGCATTCTGGATGTATTTACTGTTTTGGAGGAGGTGGATGCTTTCTACATCAATTATATGTTGGTGAAAGATGGCGCTTTGATGCATGTTTACACCAATATGGTCAACAAAAAATTGGAGGAAACACCTGAAGATGTGCTTGGTTTTGTTTTGCCAGAATTGCGCGACCGTTTTAACAGTCAAGCCAAAGATGTTTTGGTGAATGTGAAAACTTCCTTCGAGTTTGAGGGTATTAAATTCAACCTGCCGCAACGTGGCGATAAAAAGGCGCTCTTGGATTTGTCTGTTAGGATGATTAAAAATTACCGACTCGATCAGTTAAAACAGCAGAAAATCAAAGACCCGGAAGCGCATCAAAATCGAATTCTGGAGACCATACAGAAGGACTTTCGTTTAAAGACTTTACCGCGACACATAGAGTGTTTTGATAACTCTAATTTTCAGGGAACCAATGCTGTTTCGGCTTGTGTTGTATTTAAAGATGGTAAACCGAGCAAAAAGGATTACCGCCATTTTGATATTAAAACAGTAGAAGGACCCGATGATTTTGCTTCCATGCGAGAGGTGGTTTCCAGACGCTACAAAAGATTGGTCGACGAAAATCAGCCGCTTCCTGATTTGGTGGTGATAGACGGTGGAAAAGGTCAACTCAGCGCCTCGGTGGAAGCCTTGCAGTCACTAGGTTTGCGCGGGAAAATTCCAATTGTGGGCATTGCTAAGCGCTTGGAGGAAATCTTTTTTCCAGAGGATACAATTCCGCTGTATTTGGATAAGCGCTCAGAAAGTTTGAAAGTGATCCAACACATGCGCAATGAAGCACACAGGTTTGGCATTACGCACCACAGAAACAAGCGCAGTAAAAACGCGCTGACTTCAGAATTAAACGAAATTCAAGGTGTTGGCCCGAAAACCTTTGAGATGTTGATGAAGCAATTCAAATCCATGAAAAGATTGAAAGAAGCATCTTTAGAATCTATTCAATCTGTTGTAGGTGATGCCAAAGGATTATTGATTTTTGAAGGTTTGAATACGAAATAATTTGTCCTTCTTAATTTGATAGAAAAAAATATTTGGTGCAACCTCATTAAACCAATTTTCGTCAAGTTATGGCTTTATGCTTGATTAACGAAATGTTACACTTTTTAAATTTATTTTACAAAATGGTTTTTGAGTTGATTCAAGTCTTAAATTTGTTGACTATTTTTTTCATTAAATCTTAATTTGGAGATTGATAAACATGTATACTATGAACAAAGCTATTACTCTAATTGCATTTTCTTTTTTACTGTCTTTTAAAAGTGCTTTTGCCTGCTCACCTTATGGAACGCCGTTAGTATCTTTCACTGTAGTCGGTGATAATTTAAATGTAACTGTAACCAATACGTCTAATTGGTCTTGTTGTTATCATTTTCAACTTGAACTTATCTGTGACGCAGCCACTTTTTCTGGTACAGCAAATTATGGTGTTTTCACGTCAAACGCCAATACACCAACAATATGTAAACCAACATCAGCTAATCTCGCTTATCCAGTTTACACAATAGATATTAGCCAATTATGTCCCGGTTTGACATATAAGTTTCGAGTTCGTGATAAGCATACTGGGTATTCTTATTGGTCAAACTGGTCAGCAGTGCAAACATTTTCTGTTCCAGGACCAGAATATCAAATAAATCTAAGCGCGTCCCCTCTTGTTGTTTGTATTCCTGGATGTACAACCTTGAGCGCGTCATCTACAAATAATTGTGGTCCAGTAACTTATACTTGGGATCAGGGTTTAGGCACTGGAGATACTCAATCAGCTTGTCCTCCTGTACCTACAACATACACTGTGACAGGTTCTGTTCAAGTTCCACTTTGTCCTGTTCCAATTACTTTATCAACTTCAATAAATATTGGCGTTGATTTACCTGCAATTAGCGGAACCGCTTCTGCTTTTCCATTAAATATTTGTCAAGGTGATTCAACCGTTTTATCGCTCGCCGGTCATTATGGGTTGATACAATGGCAGTACTCTGATAACCCATTAGGTCCATTTGTTGATATTCCAGGCGCTACAGGTGAAACGTATGTTTTTCAAACTGATTTCACAATGAGTAACTTGTATTTTAGGGCTTATGTATACACTTGTACAGATGAGTTTACTGAGCCAGTGCTTGTTCAGGTTTTTGATACCCCGCAAGCTAATTTCAATACTGATGGTGTTTGTTCTGACGCTTTGTATGTTTTTCAGAATACAACGATTAACGTTAGTCCGGTAACAGTTTGGAACTGGGATTTTGGTAATGGTGATTCTGCAAATGTCGAAAATCCAAATTATTTTTATCCTCCTGGGACATATTCGGTTTCATTATTCGCACAAAATGCTGCAGGTTGTTCTAGTGAAATAACCCAAGATATTACTGTTTATCCTATTCCGAATTCCTTATTTTCTGTGAATAGCGTGTGCCTAAATAGTTCAAGTGAACTGATTTCCTTATCAACTGTAGATGATCCAAGTACGATTGTCACATATCAATGGGACTTTTTCAACAACGGAACAATTGATTATGGCTCAACAGACGTCAGCTTTGTTTTCACAGAAGAGGGTGTTTTTCCGGTAAATTTGACAGTAGTTACGAACCACGGATGCAGTCAAAGCTATATTGGAAATGTAACGGTTTATCCAAATCCAGTTGCGGACTTTTCAGTTTCAACAGTTTGTTTGAATGACGTTGCGAATTTTATAGATGAAACTGAATTGTCTAATACTTTTACTTCAAATGAACTTATAAGCTGGGAATGGGATTTTGGAGATGGGAATACATCAAATACCCAAAATCCTAGTCATATTTATTCAGCCCCAAACACTTACAACGTGTCTTTAACTGTAATCTCTAATAATGGTTGCTCTTCAAGTGTTGTAATCCCTCTTAATGTTTATCCTATACCTGTGGCTTCTTTTACTGGTATTCAATTGGAAGGATGTAGTCCATTGACCCCCATTGTAACATCAAATTCTACTGTTGGTCAACCGTCGTCAATAAGCAATTATAACTGGCAATTGTCAAACGGTATGAATCAGGATTCTGGAAATAGCGTGTTCTCTCCGACAATCCAGAATAATGGTTCTTCATCAGCGAGTTTTAATCTTATTTTAACTGTTACAACAAATAATGGTTGTACAAATACAATTGAAGTTCCGAATTACATTACTGTTCACCCTAATCCTTCCATTTCGGCGTCTTATAATGAATTGTGTGATGGTTTGTCAGTTGGATTCAATGTAGAAGTCCAATGGAATTCTAGTAATCCTCAAAGTCTCAATATTTCATATGGAGACGGAACGAGTTCACCTATAAGTCAGCCCAATTTTAATCATACTTACCCATCTTGGGGTGATTACATGACAACAATTAACGCGCAAAGTGATTTAGGTTGTTCAAGCTCTTTATCACTTCCAATACTTATTCATCCTGTTCCTACAACATCCATTAATAGCTTATCTTATTGCTCAAGCCAAGTTACATTGGGTTATTCAATCACCTCTTTGTCCCTTGGATTGGATATCTTATCCAATTATTGGGTTGTTCAAGGTGATACTTTGTTAGCATCTTCACCTGTGTTCTCTGGAAACTCAGGTTCTGGGGATTTTGATGGGATTTTATCTTTAGTTGCCTCGAATGGTTGTGTCTATTCTTATTCATTCCCGTATTTCGTAGATAATGATGTTGATATTGAGAATTTTTATCTCCCAAATGTTATAACACCAAACGGTGATATGGTAAATGACCAATATGTAATAGACCCTTATTTTGATCAGTGCGTTATTTATAAAATTGAGTTTATGAATCGTTGGGGTCAAACTATTTATACAATGACTTCAAATGCTAATCCATTCGAAGGCAAGGACACCCAAGGTAATGAATTGCCGGTTGGCGTATATTTTTATAAGTTGTCATCTGAACTGATTGACTTACATGGTTTTGTCCATATTATTCGATAGTGCGATACATGGACTTTAGTGGATACAGTTTGTACATTGCACATTTTTAATATCAACTGAAATGGCAATACGGAAATATTTCCATGATAAAAATCAATAAACAGGATTTATGTTTAGGAATATTTGCTTAGGAATAATTTTTAGTTTCTCATTTCAGTTGAATTTATTTTCACAATTAGATACCTTATTCTGGTTTGTAGCTCCGGAATTAACATGGGGTCATGGGGATAATCCTGTTGTCTTTCGCTTTGCCACCATGGACGAGCCTGCAACGATTTCTATAACACAACCTGCAAATCCTGCTTTTCCTGAACAAATTTTGAATTTGGCTGCGAGCACATCTCAAACGCTGAATTTGGCCCCATGGTTTGCTATGGTTGAAAATTTCCCTGCCAATTCGGTATTGAATCTCGGCTTTAAAATCACCTCGACAAGTTCGATTACGGCCTATTATGAATCGAATCCAACTTGCCAGTGCAATCCTGATATCATGGCCCTCAAAGGAAGAAATGCTTTAGGGACGGACTTTGTTGTGGGTGGACAGACTTTTTACAACAATGGAAATTACAATCCCCCAGCTAATGGCAAGTTTGATATTGTAGCAACTGAAGACAATACAACAATCACAATCATTCCATCCAACAACATCACTGGTCATTTGGCTGGTATTCCATTCACAGTTGTATTAAATGCTGGACAAACTTGGAGTGGTGTGGCCATTTCACTCAATGGTCCGACTAAGGTTGTGGGTACCATTATTTCGGCGGATAAACCTATTGCTGTGACCTATACTGATGACTCTGTTGCGTTTGGGGGCTGCTTGGATGTTTTGAGTGACCAATTAATTCCAACCAGCATTATTGGCACGGATTACATAGCTGTTCGTGGGTTTTTACAAGGAATGGATCGCGTTTTTGTTACCGCTGCCAATGCCAATACTCAGGTTTTTGTGAATGGAAATCCGGTACCAGTTGCAACAATTCAAATCGGTCAAACTCACATGATTGAACTTATTGCAGAAAGTGTATATATAACAACTTCTGAGCCTTCTTATGTGTTCCAAGTTACTGGTTTTGGCTGTGAAGTTGGCGGAGCAATTCTACCGCCTATTGTATGTACCGGCTCAAATGAAGTTCCTTTTATTCGTTCAACCAATGAGTTTTTTGGCGTCATTATTTTGGTTCCATCAGGGGCTGAAGATGATTTTTTGTTTGATGCTCAGGCTGGGATTATTCAAGCAGCGGCATTTAGTTTTGTTCCCGGGACAAATGACGAATGGATGTACGCTCAACTTGATATGTCTGCTCAGTTTGCTGTTAATCAAGGTGTTCGGGTTCAGAATACTGAAGAGCGTTTTCACTTGGGCATCATTAATGGCGGTGCAAGTTCTGGTTGTCGCTTCGGATTTTTCAGTGATTTTGCAAGCTTCAAGTATCAAATTGAACCCACCACAAATACCGTTTGCGAAGGCGGTACTTTGGTTTTCACCACCAATGAAGTTCCTGGAGCGACCTATGAATGGACTGGGCCCAATGGCTTCAACAATCAAGGGCCATCTATAACAATCAATGACGCAGCTCTCATCAACATGGGCTGGTACTATGTTTCCGGAAATTTTCCTGATGCTTGTGAATTGGTGCCTGATTCTATTTTTGTAACGGTAAATCCAAATCCAAGTATTGACGCTTCCTTTAGTGAATTGTGCGATGGCCAATCAGTAGCAATTAATGTGGATGTAGATTGGTTTTCGAGCAATCAAGAGAATATCAATATTGCATTTGGCGATGGAGAAAATGCAGAAATGACATCGAATTCAATCAATCATACTTATGCTAACGGTGGACAATACAATGCTACTATCATTGCTGAAAGCGATTTAGGCTGTGCGGATTCTTTCTCGCTACCCATAGTAGTCAATGCCATTCCACAAGTGAGTTTTGAATCCCAATCATTTTGTTCAAGCACGGTTGATTTTGCTTACAACATCACTTCAATTTCGTCAACATTGGATATTACCAGCCACTATTGGTTTATTCAAGGCGATTCTATTTTCTCTAATTCGCCAACAATTTTCGCATCTAATGGAACAGGCACTTATGATGCGAATTTTGGACTCGTTGCTACCAATGGTTGTGTTTACACCTATTCCTTGAGCTATTTTGTTGATAGCGAAATAGACATTTCTAATTTCCAACTTCCGAATGTGATTACTGCAAATGCGGATGGCGTGAACGATCAGTTTTTGGTTGACCCGTACTTCGATTTATGTGTTGATTATACTATAGAATTCATCAACCGCTGGGGGCAATTGGTGTTTACAATGACATCCAATGATAACGCTTTTGAGGGCAGAGATACGAATTCTAACGAACTTCCAGTCGGTGTTTATTTCTACAAATTCACTTCGGAATTGATCGAATTACACGGTTTTGTGCACGTTATTCGTTAGTCTGAACGGCCATTTTCTTCAAGGTCGCGGCTAAATATTTACCAGTATAGCTTTGTTCGCATTTGGTCATTTCCGCAGGAGTGCCTTCGAACAGTACATAACCGCCTTTCTCGCCACCTTCTGGGCCAATGTCAATAACATGATCGGCGCATTTTACCACATCCATGTTGTGCTCAATCACAATGATAGAATGACCCAATGCAATCAATTCATTGAACGCGATAATCAGCTTGTTGATGTCGTGGAAATGTAAGCCCGTGGTTGGTTCATCGAAAATAAACATACATTTCTGACTGGTGGCGCCCTTGGTTAAGAAAAATGCCAATTTCACACGCTGGGCTTCACCGCCACTCAAAGTAGAAGCCGATTGCCCCAATTTCACATAACCTAAGCCAACTTTTTGAAGCGTTTGCAATTTCATCACCAATTTTTCCTCGGTTTTGCTCTTGCCTTCACTGAAAAACTGAACGGCATCATCGATGCTCATGTCCAAAATATCTGCAACGTTTTTTTCTTTGAAATAAACTTCCAAGGTTTCTGCTTTGTAGCGAGATCCTTTGCATTGTTCACATTCCAGATGCACATCGGCCATGAATTGCATGGAAACGGTGATTTCTCCTTCGCCTTCACAATTTTCACATCGCCCGCCCGGCACATTAAAAGAAAAGTAGCCCGGTTTATATCCCCGAACTTTGGCCAATTTCTGCGAAGCCATGATTTCACGAATGTCATCAAAGGCTTTGAGATAAGTCACCGGATTGCTTCGAGATGATTTTCCAATTGGATTTTGGTCGATCAACTGCACATCACCCAATCGCTCCCAATTGCCCGAAAGTTGTTTGGTGGTTTGCCGGCTGCCCGTCAAAATGCCTAAATGTTGTTGAAGAAGTGGGTAGAGGATGCCTTTCACCAAAGATGATTTTCCAGAGCCACTCACGCCTGTCACACAAACCAACTGATTCAGCGGAAAACGGACATCCATGCCTTTCAAATTGTGCAATTTGGCTTTGTGCACAACAATGGCATCTTTGCTCGGACGAATGTTTTTTGGAAGTGGAATTTGCAAAACGCCATTGAGATATTGCGCCGTTAGACTTACATTTTCTTTTAAAAGGGCTTCGTGATTGCCTTGAAAAACAACTTCGCCACCAAAACGACCTGCCTCAGGACCCATGTCGATGATTTCATCTGCAGCCCGCATGATGTCTTCTTCGTGTTCAACAACAATCACACTATTCCCCAGATTTTTCAAACCTTGTAAGACATCAATCAACTTTTCCGTATCGCGGGGATGCAAGCCAATGCTCGGTTCGTCTAAGATGTACATCGACCCAACCAAACTGCTGCCTAAAGATGTCGCCAAATTGATACGCTGCGATTCTCCTCCCGAAAGAGAATTCGACTGGCGATTCAAAGTGAGATAACCCACACCTACTTGATTCAAAAAGTTCAATCGACTTTTAATTTCGGGCAATAATCGCTTCACCACCTGCTGATCGAATTGATTCAATTCCAAGTTGTCGAAAAAGTTTTTCAAATCTGTTATTGGCATTAACACCAATTCTTGTAAACTCTTTCCACCAATTTTTACGTAGGATGCGTCTTTTCTCAGTCGTGTTCCTTTACAATCCGGACAGGTTGTTTTGCCTCGGTAGCGCGACAACATCACACGGTATTGAATTTTGTATGTTTGGGTTTCTATGAACTCAAAAAACTGATTGATCCCTTCCATATCACCTCGTCCATTCCAAAGCATATCGAGTTCATCTTCAGATAAATCGGCGATTGGGCGGTGAATAGGGAATTTGTGTTTTTTGGATTTTTGAACAAAATCATTCATCCAAGTTTTCATGGAATCTGTGCGCCAAGGAACAACTGCCCCTTCCCAAAGACTCATATTTTTCTCAGGAATGACCAATTTTTCGTCGATGCCCAAGATGCTGCCATAACCTTCACATTTTTTACACGCACCAAAGGGATTGTTGAAGGTGAAGAAATGTACACTTGGCTCCACGAAGCTCATGCCATCCAGTTCAAAGCGCGTCGAAAAGTGATTTGTTTTTTCATCCTTGGTTGAAAACAAAAGCATTTCACCATGTCCTTCCAAAAAAGCCAATTGTACCGAATCAGACAAACGACCGCGCTGGGCATCGTCCCATTCTTCTGGAATGGCGTAACGGTCCACCACCAAATAAATCGGTTCATTGGTTTTTTGGGACGCATCAAAATCTTCTATGTTCACTACTTCTTTTTTGTAGAAAACCCGAGCGTAGCCTTGTTCGGTGAGCAATTTCAACTGACGTTCGAGGCCGTATTTCTCAAAAGATATCGGTGCTAAAATCAACAAACGTTCGCCTTTGGTTAGTTCAAAACAATGCATAATCACATCATTAATACTTTGTTTTTTCACTTCATTGCCACTGATGGGCGAAAAAGTTCTACCGGCACGTGCAAACAACAATTTCATGTAATCGTAAATCTCCGTAATCGTGCCCACTGTGGAGCGCGGATTGGAAGAAATCACTTTTTGCTCAATGGCAATGGCGGGTGCAATACCTTTTATATAGTCCACATCAGGTTTATCCAATTTACCCAAAAACTGTCGGGCATACGAGCTCAAACTTTCGATATATCGGCGCTGACCCTCCGCATACAAAGTATCGAAAGCCAAAGAAGACTTGCCCGAACCCGAAAGTCCTGTAATCACCGTAAGTTTCCCATGTTGGATTTTTACATCAACATTCTTCAAATTGTGAACCCTAGCGCCGTGTATGTGAATAACCTGATTGGACATAGTTGAATTTCTTGGCGCAAAAATACGCAATTGAGAAACGTCTTATGTCAACCTTTGTTCAATAGGTTATTTAATTTCGGCTTATCGCCTTTTGCCAATATCAACTAGAAACTTTAATTAGTTTTGACCCGTTTGGGTAGCAATTGATTTTTCGGAGTTCTGAAGTTTCTTTTCCTGTCCTCTTTTTCTGAGAAAATAGAATAAGCCCCCAGCTATTGCAAGTAGTGCTACAGCCAAAATGGGTCGATAGAACAGCCATGCAATAGCAATAACAATAAGACTAATGGACGCAGCTAGAACAAAAGCAACCAAGCCTGTTGCAAATCCAACGATATTTTTGAGGAAAGGAATAAATGCAAGAATTGTGGAAAGCGGTTTGAAAATCAAACTAAACCCTATGAATAGCAGAAAAAATCCCCCAATGCGCAGAGCCCATCTAAATATTTTGCTAGCACTCTCAGCTTGGTCAAACATTTCGTCGGCTGTAAGAAGACCACGGTTTACCATGAATATATTTTTGCCCACTTTAGTTTTATAGGGCGCAAAAGTGTTTCCTCGTTGCTCTGCTACAATGCTAAAGTTTTGAGGCATTACAGCAGAAAACTTTATGCGTTCATCACCGATTTTTGGGTTCTTTGGATCTTCGCCTAAGTAAACAAAACCATCAAACACTTTGAAATTCGAAACGCTGTCAACATGAATAGTGACATCAGATTCACCATAAAACTGCTCAATTACGCGCTCATCTAATTCGAATGCTCCTAGATTTGCATTCGAAGCTAAAATTTGTCCAGATTTGTTATTAAATGCACGTGGATTGTTTCTTCCCGATTCTTGAAATGAATCTGAATTGATGAGTCCTGATGACCAAACTTGTTCATAGGTAAATGTTTCTGTAACAGTCGTTGAACCTCCAAGATTTTCTTTTTCATCTCGTTTAACATTTTCTTTGTTTTGAAACATTTCAACTTCTTTGTTGAGTATAAGAGCGTTTACGGATACCCCGAATTCGATGTCGCGGAGTGTGTCGCTTGTTGTTACCATGCCCGATACGTGAACAAGTGAACGATCATTGGCAGTTAGCACTTTTTTTGCATCTACTTCAACTATTGCACCACGACCCTCTTTTAGTTTTTTTATGTCTCGAACTGAGTTCCCCTCATTCCACCAAAGCACTGTTATGCCTATCACCAAGGCCAATAAGCCCGTAATAATTCCACCAAATGAACTTGTCAATTTTTTTCCGTAACCAATTTTAGTAACCCTTGTCGTTGCCATAATTTTCAAAATTTTTTGCGATATTGGGCTTTATTATTCAATTACGTATTTCTTTTTTACAAAAGCCTATTTGAAATTCATGAATTCCTTGTTTTTATTCGTGAAACCATCACCAATATTAAGTAATGTTCTTCCTAGTAAATAGATCTTTAGGCATTGGAATTCTCTGGTCTTGCTTTTACATGTCACTGAAACTTTTAATCGAAAGAAGATTCAATTCTATATCTAATCAAGATTTACTCACTGAAAATCAAAACTTTCAAACTCAATATTTGAGCATCTAAACTCAATACTATTTAACTACTTTTGCAGCATGTCTTTTCAAGTCACCATCCTCGGCTCTGGAACATCGTCAGGTGTGCCCATGATCGCATGCGAATGTGAGGTTTGTCAATCCAATAACCAGAAAGATAAACGATTGCGCTCGTCGATTTTGGTTTCTCACAATGGACATAATTTTTGCGTGGATAGTGGACCCGATTTCCGCCAGCAAATGTTGAATAATCAGGTGAAACGTTTGGATGGAATTTTATACACCCACGAACACAAAGACCACACCGCAGGCATGGATGATGTCAGGGCTTTTAATTTTATCCAACAGAAAGATATGCCGCTTTACTGTTCGGAGCGCGTTGAAAGAGCATTGCGCATGGAATTTTCTTATGTGTTTTCTGATGACAAATACCCGGGAATTCCGAATGTGGATTTGAAGCGCTTGGATGAAAATCCATTTACCTTACCGAGTGGGCTAGAGGTAATTCCAATTCAAGTATTGCATCATCGTTTGCCTGTTTATGGTTTCCGATTTGGCGATTTGACCTACATCACAGACGCTAATTATATTTCTGAAAGTGAAAAAGAAAAAATCAAAGGCTCCAAAGTATTGATTCTCAACGCGCTTCGAAAAACGCCACATATTTCTCATTTTACTTTTCAGGAGGCCTTAAACTTGATAGAGGAACTGCAACCCGAACGAGCTTTTCTAACGCACATCTCCCACATGTTGGGTAAACACGATGAAATTTTGAGTTGGTGTCCGCCACATGTGCAACCCTGCTTTGATGGAATGGTGATAACTGTTTGACTTATGTTTTTGCTCGACGACGAACTGATTTTTCCTCCAGTTGAATTCGCAGATTTTCAAGGAGTCTTAGCGGTGGGCGGTGATTTGTCTGTCGAGCGCTTGCTTTTGGCCTACAAAAATGGAATTTTCCCTTGGTTCGAACCTGATTCAGAACCTTTGTGGTGGGCTCCTCCTCAGCGCATGGTGGTTTTTCCGAAAGAATACAAGGCGCATAAAAGTGTGGTGGCTTTAATGAAAAAAAATGTGTTTCAAATCACTTTCAATCAGGAGTTTGAATCGGTTATTCGCGCTTGCCAATCGGTGAAAAGACGTGAAGATGATGGAACTTGGATCAGCGAAGAAATTGTAAGTTCTTTCATCGAATTGCATAAATTGGGTTATGCCAAATCAGTAGAAGTCTGGCAATATGATGAACTGGTTGGCGGTTTGTATGGCATCGATTTGGGGCATGTGTTTTGCGGCGAAAGCATGTTTCATAAGGTTAGCAATGCGAGTAAAGTGGCCTTTGTTTGGTTGGTTGAAAAATTGAAAAATGAAAACTACCAACTCCTCGATTGCCAAGTTTACAATGAGCATCTGGCGCATTTGGGAGCTTTTGAAATTGCGCGTGAAGATTTTATGGCGATTTTGAAAGGGGAGTAGGGTGCTTTATTTCTGTTTTAATGTCGAATATCGAGCAAACCTTGATTTTTTTGAATTTTTAATGTTAGGTCTAGATTAAACCGTCCAAATTAATTCCCCAATTTTGCAGACGCTTATGAATGAACCAGAAGAAACAAGAATCAACAAATACCTCAGCGAAGTGGGTTATTGCTCGCGTCGTGAAGCCGATAAATTGATCGATGCCGGTAGAGTAACCATCAACGGAAAAGTTCCCGAAATGGGAACAAAAGTTAAGTCGGGCGATGAAGTGCGTGTCGATGGAAAATCTATAATACCACCCAAAGAAGATTTTGTGTATCTCGCTTTTCATAAGCCTGTTGGAATTGTTTGCACTACCGATACCGGTGTTGAAAAAGACAACATCATCGACTACATCAATTATCCAAAGCGCATTTTTCCGATTGGCAGATTGGATAAACCCAGCGAAGGCCTCATTTTCCTGACCAACGATGGTGATATCGTAAACAAAATTCTCCGCGCTAGAAATCACCACGAAAAAGAATACATCGTATCAGTAGACAGACCCATCAACGCTGATTTTGTGATTGCGATGTCGAATGGCGTCCCAATTTTAGATACCGTTACCCGAAAATGTAAAGTAGAGCCCATTGATAAATTCACTTTCAAAATTATTCTGACCCAAGGACTTAATCGTCAAATTCGACGCATGTGCGAATATTTGGGCTACAACGTGACACGCCTTAAACGCGTTCG
>DIUF01000042.1:32797-35540 GCA_002422285.1 Flavobacteriales bacterium UBA6165
GAATGGTCTACCTCATAAGAAATCAACACATCATTTTCGTCGAGGTTGGTATAAACATTCGACCATTTCAATGGCTTATAATCTTTGGTATTACCAGTAATGATGTTGATGACGTGTTGCTTAATCAAAGGCTCGGTGTTCAGGCCACGCTGTTGTTGCGCCGCACGCATTATGTGCAGCATGTGACCGATAAATGTGCCACGTGTTTCTGCATTGCTCAATTGCATGGCAACAGCATCGAAGAAATTGTAAAACTGATCTTCTTCGCGTGATGGTGCAAAACCAAAATCAATAAAGGATTCGCGGCGAATATAAGCCTGATAAAAAAGCGTCAATCTTTGGTGAACGGTGAAAATGTATTGAATATCAACGTGAATCACTGTGTTTTGGGCATTGAGCAAAAAATTTGCATGCATAATTGTCGCTGAATCACCTGATGTAATGCCAAAGAAATGGTCTTTTTCGTATTGGAAATGAACGGTATCAGCCATTACCTTGCTTTTCTCCAATTCAATTTCATTTTTGAGATTCAGTAGCACGTTGCGAGAGGCTCCCGTTTTTTGTTCCTCCTCGAAATATGCGGCGTATAATGAGTCCAAGCGTCTGAAAGACAAAGGTTTGATGACGCGCTCTGCACCAAAACCGTAATCCAAATAGCGCTGCCCCACTTTCACATCTTTACGCACTTCTTTACGAATGGCTTCGTTGCGCTGTTCTACTCGCGGTGTTAATGTTCGTGATGATGCATGCGCATTGGGATAACAAGCAGATAAAACTGCAAGAGCGCTTGAAACTAATAGTATGTAGAAACTGTGTGTATTTAGATTAAAACAGCAGAAAAGCTTCATTGGATTCATTTTGATAGGTTGCTAAATTACAAAAATCGTTCCTGTGAGCATTGCTAAGTCTTAAAATAACTTAAATCTCCCAATGCTTTGATTGGTTATTTTTTCCTGATTTTTGACCGATTTCCATGCACCAATACCCAATCACACCTGCTAACTTTGTGTAAGTTCAATATTCTAATGTATTAACCTAATAGATTATTAACCCACAAAAATATAGATTATGAAAAGAATGATTACTCTAGTTGCACTCATTTTTGCAACTTCTTTAAAAGCACAATCCATTGAAATTACAGACGTTAATTTCGCTTTGTTTCTGCAAAACAGTTTGCCTGCTTGTATGACCGGAAATGCCCTCGACACCGTCTGCGCTTCGCAAAGTCAAGTGCTTGAAATGAATTTGTCTGGCATGAACATTTCCGATATTAATGGCATACAATATTTCACAAACCTCACGGGCTTGTACTGTCACAACAACAACATTTCTGAACTTGCTGCACTGCCACCCAATTTGGAATCTTTTATTTGCAGCAACAACAATCTCGCTGCTTTGCCCGAATTGCCAATAAGTTTGCTCTATCTCTCTTGTGGTGAAAATCAATTGACGAGTTTACCCAATTTACCGCCCAATTTGATCGAATTGATGTGTTACGACAACGTGCTGACTGCTTTGCCTGAGATGCCAAATTCCTTGACCTATGTGGTGGCTTCAAACAATCAAATCAGCATAGCGGGCGCTTTGTCTGGAAGTTTGTCGACCCTAGACCTCACCAATAATCTGCTCACCGAGCTTCCGGAGTTGCCCTCATCATTGATTGGTCTGTCTTGTAGCAACAATTTGCTGACCAGTTTGCCCGAGTTGCCCAATTTGGTTACCCTGCATGCCGCTAACAATCAAATCTCTTGTCTGCCTTTTATCCCGCACACCATCAATCTCCCGATTTTGAGTTTCGTTTTCCTCACACTCGAAGGTAATCCATTTACCTGTTTGCCGAATTATACCGCAGCCATGAACGATGATTTGTTGGAAATGCCACTTTGCACAAGCGAAAATGATATTAATCCTTTTAGCTGTCCTATAGCCGCCTTTGCCAACACCCCTAAAACTGAAATCACCTTCGAGGTTTATCCCAATCCATGCGTAAACCATTTCATCATCACCACGCCAAACGCCAGCTCCATACAAGTTTTCGACGCGCAGGGTAGAGTAGTGCCCGTCCAAATTACTACAAACTCAAACGAAACCAAAGTTGACCTGCTCGATGCCCAAGCGGGAGTGTATTATTTATTCTTGGATATTGATGGAGAGCGCGTTGTGGGGAAGGTTGTGAAAGGGTAGGAAGGTACCTGCGCTAATGAAATCTTGATCGCAGTAGCATTGATTTAAGGGTATCAGCCTTAGTTTAATCTAATGTAATCGCTATCCGAGAGACCGACGGTTACAATCAGCCTATCATATAATGGTGCCCAGTGAATTAGTTCCTTTTTAATCTCTTTCTCAAGGGCGTCTAAAATTAGCAGTCTGTCATGATTCAAAGAATCAACTCCTAGTGAAATGTAGTTTTTTGATGGGTTCCAGGCGATATCCATGAGCCATAAATCGTTTCCATCGAACCAAGTGTGACCTGAAAGATACAATTCATAACCTTCAGTGACTTTTTGAGCTCCAAAATTTATGGCAACAATATCTTCGTTAATCACCAAATTTTGTAGTTCTTTTCTCCAGTCCTTTACAATTAGCAAGATTTTATTTTTGATTGAGTTTTTCATTATAGTCGCTAGACAAGTTGATTTTGATTGTTAAAGAGTATTGAGTTACCTCTTTTTTTAATTTCAAAAATACATGTGGTTTGTTCCCTATATACCAATGCTCTCCAGAAATCGGCATCTCTGAGCAA
>DIUF01000103.1 GCA_002422285.1 Flavobacteriales bacterium UBA6165
GGCACACCAAATTGCAAAGTGCATCGTTGGACGCAAGAATTACAACTTTTGCGTTCCATCATTTTGGATTGCGGTTTGGAAGAAACGTCCAAATGGGGTGTGCCTTGTTACATGCATGGTAAAGCCAATGTGCTGCTTTTGGGGGCATTGAAAGATTGCTGTACCATCGGATTTCATAAAGGCGCTTTACTCGATCACAGTTCGAGTTTATTGGAAAAACAAGGTGAAAATTCCAACGTCGGGCGGATTATTCGCTTTACTTCCATCGAGCAAATTGTCGCCACTGAAGCTCAAGTGAAAGCGTTGATTTTTCAAGCCATTGAGATAGAAAAGCAAGGTTTGAAAGTCACTCCAACGCAATCCAATGACCCCATTCCAGCTGAATTAGAAACTGCATTTGAACAAAATCCGGATTTGAAATCAGCATTTTTTGCACTGACGCCGGGAAAACAACGTGGCTATTTGATTCATTTCAATCAAACCAAAAACTCGGAAACACGCCAGTCCAGGATAGAAAAATGTGTTGAGAAAATTCTACGCGGTGAATGGATGTATGACCATTATAAAGGGCAACAATGATGCAAAAAGAAAAATTTATCCTCAAAGACCAGCTTTTTAACGAAAGAAAAATCACGAAAATTGCTGATGATATTCAACGTGTTTATTCAGATTTTAAGCGGGAACAATTCATCCAAGATGTTGTGCAGAGATTCCCCGAATTGGAACTCAAACAGCGCATCAATCACATCAGTTTTTGTTTTAAATCGCATTTCCCTCAAAATTTTCCTGATGCCCTTGAGATTTTGCTTCAATCATTACCAGAGCCTTGCAATCCCGATTTGAATGACAACGACTTTGGTGATTTCATCTACGCGGCCCACGGCGATTTTGTTGCGCAATATGGTTGCTCGATAGAATACCTCGATGTTTCCCTTGATGCTTTGGAACAACTTACCATGCGGTTTTCGGTGGAATATGCCATCCGCAATTTCATCAATGCTTTTCCAGAAAAGACTTTGAAGAAAATCGAGCATTGGAGCAAACATCCGCATTATCATGTGCGCCGTTTGGCTTCTGAAGGCACGCGACCCAAATTGCCTTGGGGAATGAAAATTGGTCTCGATGTGAAACAAGCTTTGCCTTTGTTGGACATTTTACACACCGATTCAACTCGATTTGTTACCCGTTCAGTGGCCAATCACCTCAACGATATCGCCAAAACCCATCCTGAATTGGTGCTCGATAAATTAAAGCAATGGAAAAAACAGAAAGCTCAAAAACCAAAAGAACTGGATTTTATCATTCGCCATGCTTTGCGCACATTGATTAAAAAAGGCGATAATCGCGCTCTTGAGTTGATTGGAATATCTGCCTTACCAAAAATTCAAATTCAAAAAATTACTGTTTCTGAATCTGTTCAATTGAATGAATATTTGGAGAAATCAATAGTACTGATCGCCAGAGAAGATTGCACTTTGCTCATCGATTATGTTATCCATTTTCAAAACAGCAAAGGCGAAATGAATAGCGTGAAAGTGTTTAAATGGAAACAGATTTCAATGAAGAAAAATGAGCAAATCCAGCTTTCTAAACGCCACGAAATGAAACAGTTTATGACCACGCGAACACTTTATCCCGGTAAACACCAGTGGTCGCTGCAAGTGAATGGGGAAATTGTGCACCGACAAGAATTTAAGTTGAGGTTGTAAGATTATTCGGAAGAAGAATGATTCTAGTCTAATGGGGTTTGTTCCCCCTTAGGAGGGGGTTAGGGGGGGGGACTATTCCTGAAGATTTTTACGTTCTTAAATATCAAGAGCCACTGTATAAATATGGGCGGTTTTGCGTTTTAGTTGTAGCATTATGTTGTGCCCAGAAAAAAAATGGAGCTAAAAAACATCCAAAAACGTAAAATCCCTTTACCCAATTACCTCTTTTCCTTCAGTCATTCTTGCACAATTCCACAGAGTTGCACAAAGGATTCACAGAGTTCCACACCTGTCCTCGGAAACGGGAGAGAAAATTCTCCAGAGTTCTAAAACGTAAAATCTCTTTCTGCAATTACCTCTGTACCCGCAGTCATTCTCGCAAAATATCTTCCTCGCATCACACGTGTTGTTTTGTAGAAAAATCCAAATGTGTGTTCACCTTTACCCATTTCTTTGTTTTCGAAAAACTTGCGAACCACACGACCTTCTGCATCATAAATAGCGAAAGTTAACCTTTTGGTGCCTGTTTGTTTCCAATCAAAATCGCCTTTAATTTCAGCTGCCTCCATGCTGTAATAATCCGCTGGTGGCTCCATGCGATTGAAGTCTCTGCTCAATTGATTGTTTCCGCCTTCGTGGTGCGTTGTGTACCAAGGATTTTGAAGGCCTTTTTTATCTGCCACAAACTGACGTAGACCTTTTTCGATTTCATTTTCAGGCGCAATCCAACCTACATCGTGATTGTCGCTAAACGCCCAAATGGCTTGTTGTCCGCAGCTAGAGAATATCTTTTTGTCGTTGATGTATTGAGCACATGCAACAATATCTCCTTTGAGCACATCGCCAAATGAATAGGTAATTTTATCGCCTGGACTCATATTAGAGGATTGTATGCACATACCCTTTAAACTGAGGCTTTTTTTGGTGTTGGCTGCCAAAACCAAGATTGGTTCCTCCACCAAAATCAAATTCTGCCGCTCATCATCCGAACAAATGAGTTTTGTGCCAATAGGTAATTTTACTTGCAAAGGCCCCATCGTTACATTTTGAATTTCTGCAGTAATCATACCTTCCGAAACACCGTTGCCGTTGCTTTGCATTTTTACTTTTACTTTGTTGGTTTTCAAAGCATCTTGAATCGTAATGGGGTTGGCGAAAAGCATTGTTCCAAACAAAGCAAAGACCAAAGACAGCATCATCGTTTTCATAAGCCAAAATGTTTTAGGGGTTTTGAACATAATGCAAAGATGGTGAAAAGTTACAGGTATCCAATAGAATCAATTTAAATGCGTTTGCCCTTTAATTTGGGGTTTTCGCCTATCCCTTTTTTCACTACTTTTGTACCACTTTAAAAAGATTTATGTCAACTGAAGAGCGTTCACTGAATTTTATCGAACACATCATTGAAGATGATTTGCGCAACGGAATGCCGAAAGAAAAACTACGCTTTCGCTTTCCTCCTGAGCCCAATGGTTATTTGCACGTCGGTCATGCATCGGCGATTTGCTTGAATTTCGGCTTGGGCTTGAAATACAATGCACCTGTAAATTTGCGTTTCGACGACACCAATCCCGCCAAAGAAGAGCAGGAATTTGTAGATGCCATCCGCCGCGATATCGAGTGG
>DIUF01000057.1 GCA_002422285.1 Flavobacteriales bacterium UBA6165
ACACTATGCGGAAATTCTGAGTGCGCGGAATTGATTGGAGCGGTCAATTGCTCCACGCGAATCAAAGTATCCGCTTCATTATTTTTCAATGCCCATTGACATGATTTCAACTCCTGATTGGCTAAAATGTATAACTCAGATTTTTTGTCTTTCGCGTTTTTTTGAAGCACTTTTTGGAGCACGTCTATAGCTTCATCATATTCACCAATCTGTCGCAACATTTGTGCATAATACAAGCCACAATAAGGATAAAAATAATCGCCATCCTTTCTATACACTTTGCCATAATATTGAGCAGCACCTTGATAATCTTGATAAGCGTGCAAAATTTGAGCGTATTTCCATTGAATGGACAAAGTTTGATTGTCTATTTCTAAAGCTTGCTCGTAATATTTTTTGGCGTAAAAGAAATCACCCTTCTCATACAACTCATCGCCGTATCGAAGCAGCTGCTTGAGCTCACTTTGTCCCTTCACAAAAATGGGCAAGCAAAAAATAAGGGCGATTAGATATATACGGGGCATATGCGGTGTACTACTTTTTTCGGTTTGAAAGATTTGAAAATATATTGTGCCGTCAATTCGATACCACCACGCAAACGGGAGGCTGGAACGAGTTTGGAATAATTCCAATCGTAGCTCAAGCCAAACCACCAATTTTGATAATCCATGCCAATATTTACAAAAGCAGCATCTTTGATTCTCGTGAAGGCACCCATATACAAAGCAATATTTTCTCCACGAGATGCTTTGAGAATGTAGCGAAACTCTGTACCTATCAAAAATTCATTGTATTGCGCTTGGTTGTTGTATGAAAAAGCAGGTAAAATATCCCATTTATCGTTGAGTTCAAATTGAGCCCTACCATGAAGCATCAAACGCATTGGGCGAGGAATCACTTCTGTAAAAAAACCTTGATTTTGTCGATTCATATTAAAGGCTGAAACACCAATATTGAAATTTCTGCGCGCGCCTTGATACCATTGATACACCAAGCCAGAATTGACTGTGAAATTGCCTTTGCTCTGTCTCTGAAAATTTTCATTGGTAGGCAAACTCGGATCATAAACATGCCCACCAAATTGACTGTCCCAAGAGAATTGATCGGAACGCAATTCCCTGTAATTCAAACCAAACTGAATCCCAGGTCGAATGCTGTGTACTTTGTTTTTGTCCAAATGAAAATTCAGTGAAGCAGAGGGCATCAAATCAATGGTTCGGAAACGGCCATCACCAGCCACATCGTGCATGAAAACCAATCCAATACTCAAATTCTTGTAAATATTGGCCGCGTCACCTGACAATAAAAAAGTGTTGTAAGGCAAAGTTACCGAACGCCATTGGTCACGAAAAGCAGCGTTGAATCTATAATCACCATTGTGAAAGCCTGTATTTCCTGAATTTTGATGAATCGGATTGTGCATGAATTGCGAAAAGTGAATATCCTGCGCCAGGAGCATTTGAGCCGAACAAATTCCAGCAAAAACCAAGATGTATTTTAGCTTTTTCATCATCGCACGATAGTTACATTGCCCGTAATCAAGTTCTTAAATCCACCAACGCATTCCACATCCAAATAATAATCGTAAACATCTGGTTCACATATCTTGTCCTTATAGATTCCATTCCATCCAGTATTTTTGTCCGTGGATTCAAAAACCAGTTCTCCCCAACGGTTGTAAACACGGAAAATCATGTTTTCGATGTAGTTACCGCGCACATAAAGGATATCATTGTTCCCATCGCCATTGGGTGAAAAAGCATTCGGGACAAAAACGAAAGGCTCAATACAGAAAATTTCATAAGTGCGAACCGAAACAACAACTGTGTCTTCACAAACACCATCAGTGGCTACAAAAAAGAACGTCGTGTTTTGGGTCACAAAAGAAGATGTTTCCAAAGCGCTTGGATTGGCAACTGAGTTGATCGGCAACCAAGTTGTTGTGTAACCATCTGGAGCATTACCAATCAACTGAACAGTAGCTCCACCAGGAGGAACACTATCAGGAACAGCGATGGCGTTCAATAAACTTGGGTCAAGAAAATTTACCTGTACAAAAACAGAATCCCAAATTTCGCAACCGTTGTTGGCCACTGCATACAGATAAACATACTGCGAACTTGGAGGGCTCACGACAACCGTGCTGCTATTCGCTCCAGAAACTATTGCAGAACTAGGTGTCCATGAATAAGTAAAAGAAACATTCGGATTGGTGTTGATTACCGTGATTGGGGTTTGTTCGCCCAAACAAATTGTGGTGCTGTCAATCAATTCAAGCGTTTCATCGATAAAAGTAACCGTGATGCTGTCAATTTTGTCGCAGAATTCATTGGCAACTTGGATGTAATAGGTGCCCGGATTGGAGATGGTAACAGTTAAATTGGGGTCCAACGGAAATACATTCAAAGTGTCGGTGAAATTGATGTTCGAACTCCAATGGTAAGATGTTGCAGTGCCCTGAGTTTCTGCCGTAATCAACACCTCATCTACATTACAAGCCACAATATCGTCCGGCAACTCCAAAATCAAATCTTCGAAAACGGTAATAGTCACCACCGCCGTATCAGAAAGTTGGCACTGTTTATCCACCACAACCAACATAGCTTCATAAACTCCCGGCTGCGTAAATATATGCGTTGGATTCACAACATTATCAATGATAACCCCATCGCCAAAATCCCAGAAGAAATTGGTGGTATCTGAACTTAAATTATTAAAGTTGACCGTTAAAGGAGCACATCCCTCAAGGACAGTACTGGTGAAATTAGATTGTGGAACGATTTTAAAATCAAACTTGAAAACCAAGTTGTTGCAATTGGCGCTGTTGTTTGTTGGCGACCAAACGTCTGAAGGGAAAGTTGGAAAATCACTGTTGGCACCACAGCCACCACACGCCGAATGATACACCACGCCCAACCTATCGAAGCGAGACGTTCCTCCATCTACGTGTTCTTGTGATTGTCCGCCTCCCAAATAAGTAGCATACAGCAATTCCTCTGCTTCAATTCCCAAAACGATTAAGTAAAAATTATAACCATTTCCACTATTGGGTTGAAAAGCATCTGGTGTGATGGGCATTCCAGTAACGGCAGTGCCTTGTTGCAAACTTCCTGCAATTCCTCCACCCCAACCCGAAACGTAGATATTACCACAAACATCCACCAAAAACGCTGTGGGAGAAATATTCACTAAAGTGTTGCCATTCCCGAAAACTGTTTGCCACTCCTGAGCAGCAAGATTGTTGCTGAATTTCATGATGTATTGCCCACTGTTTGGGTTGGCGTATTTTCCGGGAGAAGGGGTCAATGTACCTCGGGTTTGACCCAAAACATAGATAAAATCATCGCGATCTACTTGCAAAAAGAAGGATTGGTCGTATAATGCCGTTCCAATAAAAGTGGAATTCAAAAGTGCAAAAGCGGGAGAAAACTTAGACACAAATCCGTCGGGTTGGGAAACACCACCATGCACTGTTTGAAAAGCACCGGGCGTTACAGAAAAATTCGCTGATAATGTTCCACCAGCTGCGAATATATTTCCTGCACTATCAAATTTTATAGCGTAACACGCATCACGGGCATTGCCACCCCAATACGTACTCCAAAGTACTGTTGTAAGCGCCGGATTGAACTTAATCAAAACGCCATCTTGATTGCCACCATAGGTATTTTGAGTAGCATTCACCATTGGGAAATTCGCCGAATACGTACAACTCGCCACATATACATTTCCAGTTTCATCAAGCATGATTTCACCGCGGAACGGATCGCCATAATTGTACATCAAACCACTAAACTGATTGCCGTTTACAACACCATTTTCATTGTAGTTCAAACCATCATTGTGCGAACCGCCATAATAAGTGGAAGCCAATAAAGTCGAACCGTTGGCAGACATTTTTACCATAATTAAATCCGTACCACCTGCTGCTTGATTCTGGTTATTCCCCCAGAAATGCGTACCGTTGGATGTGAATTCGCGATAAACACCGCCGTTAAACGTTGCCTGAACAGGAGAAACCAATGGAAAATCAGATGAAGAGGTTGTCCCGAAGAAATACAATTCGTTTTGTTCATTACAAATCAAACTGTGTACCACGTCAACACCACCTATATCATTACCTCCACCAATATATGTTGAATACAACATTGTGGTGCCGTCACTGCTGTATTTGGAAATAAAAATGTCTGTAACGCCATACAACAAACCTTGGTTAGCTGAAGCATTGATTTGAGTAAAAGTGCCATTGGCATCATAGGCCCCAGCAGTTGTAGGATAACTATTTCCAAACACAATTCCGCCCGAAAACAAATTGCCTTCGTAGTCGTAAGTTGCGGTCATACCAAAGTTGTCCGACAATGAACCGCTATAACTGGCAAAGATGATTTCTGGGTCAATGATCAACTCAATTCTGTTGTCATACTTACCCAATTCGTAGGAAATAATGTCTTTTTCTAATTTGTATTTGCAAGGAATCTCGATGATTTTTCCATTCACAATTTGATAGGCAAAAGGCTTGGCTTCTTCAATCAAACCGATTTCTCCAACAATGCGCAACAAACCTTTTTTGGTGATTTCTATCGACTTGGCATTTTGGTATTGAATCTGAATCAACTTGGGGTCGGCACCTGGAGCCACGACAAAATCATACTTCAAAAAATCACCTTGATTGTTGTAGTGCAAATCAATGCCTGGATAAAGTCCATTCAAACGCACATCGGCAAAGGCTTTTGCATTAACAGCCCATTTGCTTTTATCGTTGCCAATGAAATAGTTGAAATATTCTGGCGCTGGCTTGGATTTCTCAATACTTGTAATCTGCTGAGCACCAATAAACTGCGCAGCAATCAGCTCTTGACGCACTTTCGGTTCGCCTTTAAATTCTTTGCCATGTGCTTTGTGCATTTCCGACAAATCCATGAAATGATACAAGATTCTGCCTTGCTCCAAATAAATTTTACTTTGCTTGTTTTCTGCTCTGAAAAAAACAAAATCAGGCCATTGACCTTTGTTTTCGATAAACTTAAACTTATCGTCATGGGCATGATATTCCTGAGCAACAACATAGACAGTTGCTAAACTAAGAATCATAGCGGCGAAAAAACCAAGTAATTTCATGCCCTAAAAGTAGTTTTTTTTTGACAAGGTGCAAAAAAACGAGAAATTCTCTCAATTCAGCAGCTTTTTTGATTTCAACTTAAAACACAAGCCCGTGCGGCATGATATTTGGTGAATATTGCTTCGATGAAAACGACAATTTTCTTTATTCTTTCACTTTGGGTCATCAGCTGGCAAACGAATGCCAATCTTGGTGCTGTATACAATTCACTTGAGCGCTCCATTCGCGAAGGTCAAGAGAAAAAAATACTTCAACACGCTGGAGATAAATTGCTCTTGGAAATTGAACAAGTAGAATCCGTCTACAGCAAACCACAAGCCGAGCAGATCCTAAAAGATTTTTTTGATAAAAATAAACCTACCGAATTTGAGGTAACCTTCAAAGGCACAAACAAAAGCAATTACGCCATGATTGGTACTTTGTCTACTGAAAAAAATAAAAAATTCAGGGTTTCTCTGCGCTTGAAAGAATCAGGAAACACATTTGTTCTTGAAAAACTTTCTATTAATCCAATATAATACGGCTGTTCGAATCTACGTTCACCATGCCAACCTCGGTTCATTTCGACATACTCATTGCATCGCAAGCTCCAATCGTCGCTCACTCGGTCAGCACATTCTTCTAAATCACAAACTTACTACACTCCAATCGGTTTTTTTTTCTTATTTCTCAATTTACAAACTTCCTTACTTCTTATTTCTAAATTCTTACTTCCCCAACTTCTTACTTCTCAATTCTCCACTTTTCAAATTGAGCTTGCCGAAGTTCTTATTTCTAAATTTACAATTCTTACTTCTAATTTCTACCTTTGCGCATGCAATTGAATTACGAAATAATAGACCACATCATCCACGAGGCGCTGCACGAGGACATTGGCGATGGCGACCATACCTCATTGGCAACGATTACAGTGGATGCGCAAGGAAAAGCCAAGCTTTTGGTGAAAGAAAACGGCATTGTGGCAGGTGTTGAATTGGCTCAGCGCATTTTTGCTCTTTACGACCCCAATCTTCAGGTTGAGGTTTTTATTCAAGATGGCAGTCCAATTCAAAAAGGAGATATCGTGCTCACAGTGGCGGGTTCATCGCAATCTATTTTGGCAACCGAACGCTTGATGCTCAATTTTATGCAGCGCATGAGCGGAATCGCCACAAAAGCCCGCTTTTTAGCCGATAAAATTAGTCACACCAATTGTCGCTTGTTGGATACCCGAAAAACCACACCTAACATCCGCTACATGGAAAAATGGGCCGTGCGCATTGGTGGCGCCTACAACCACAGGTATGCCTTATACGACATGATCATGATCAAAGACAACCACGTGGACTATGCCGGCGGAATCAAAAAGGCCATCGAAGC
The DNA here is from genome assembly GCA_002422285.1 of Flavobacteriales bacterium UBA6165. Classification (GTDB taxonomy): domain Bacteria; phylum Bacteroidota; class Bacteroidia; order Flavobacteriales_D; family Crocinitomicaceae; genus UBA6165. Next base: position 6,479 of record DIUF01000057.1, read on the forward strand.
CACGCATCGCTATTTGAAAGAAAATAATCTGGATTTGAAAATTGAACTCGAAGTGCGCAATTTTGATGAATTGAAGGAAGCCATAGCCGTTGGGGGTATGGACCGCATCATGCTCGACAATTTCACACCAGAAAACATCAAAGAAGCACTGAAACTGATTCCCGAAAACATCGAAACCGAAGCATCAGGTGGCATTACAGAAGAAACCATCGTGGCTTATGCAGAAACAGGCGTGGATTTCATTTCAGTCGGCGCATTAACGCATTCTATTATGTCTTTGGATTTGAGTTTGAAGGCGGTCTAATTTCACCCACACCGCTTCACCTAATCCTTTTTCCCTACATTTGGGCAAAACTAAAACAATGAAACACTTTACATTTTCGCTTCTTGTTCTATTAATTTCCTTCTCCACTTTCGCGCAGAATTACAGCGGACCAGAAAGTGTTGAATACGATTTTGCCAACAACAGATGGCTGATTGCGAATAAAACAAACAGGCAAATATTAGCCCGCGATAGTGATGGTAATTTGAGCCTATTAATTCCAGCAGATAGTATTGGAAGCGCTAATCCTCACGGTATTGAAATTGTCAACAATGTGCTCTATGTTTGTTGTGGTTCTCGTGTGAAAGGCTTTGATTTGACTACTCTTGAAGAAGTGTTTAATGTGAATACTGGAGGCACTTTCCTCAATGGTATTACCCATGATAATGCAGGTAATTTGATTGTCACCGATTTCACAGCAAAAGTGATTTACAAACTTAATATTGCCGCGGAAACTTCAAGCAGTATTGCTTCAAACTTGGTGCAATCGCCCAACGGAATCATTTTCGATGAAGCCAATAACCGTTGCGTTTTTGTGAATTGGGGAAATAATGCGCCAATCAAAGCGATTAATTTAGCAGACAACACAGTTAGCACGATAATCACCACTTCTTATAGCAATTGCGATGGCATTGCTGTAGATGGCGATGGCAACTATTACATATCCGTTTGGGGCGGCAATCAATGCGTGAAATACAACAACGATTTTAGTTCGAGCCCCGTTCAAGTCGTTTCGGGTTTGAACAAACCAGCAGACATGTTCTTCAATATCCCCGACATGGTTTTGGGTATTCCAAATAATGGCAACAACACGGTCACTTTTGTGCAATTCGCGTTGAACGTACCTGAAATATTGAATTCCACTGCACTCGTTTATCCAAATCCAGCAAGTACGCAGTTGACAGTTGAACTGAACGTAAATTCAGCGGCGCCACATCTCATCTCCGTTTATGACATGAGTGGAAAATGGGTGCAATCCTTAGGTTCTGAAGCTTTTGTGTTTGACCATGGTAAAATAACAATGAACTGTGAATCGCTGCAATCTGGCACTTATTTCCTTCATTTACATGGAGTTGACAACATGGAAATGATTCGCGTTGTGGTGGAAAAATAGAGAACTCACCTCACCGCCTGTACCAAACACACTTTCACATTCCGAATTTCAAAGGATTTTTTGGCGATATTCCAAAAGTACACTTTCATTGAAGTGACTGGCTTTTGGTCGTATTGTAAATCCATGGTTATTTTTGTGGAATAAGGACTGTTCAATCCTTCTTCATAATAGTTGTAAATGGGCAAAGTGACGTAATTACGTTGACCGTTCAGATGGTTTATTCCATCTGCAACGAGCAAAACACCAAGCCAGTTCGAGCCGTCCTTAATCTCTTTTTCAAACTCTAATTCAAGCATATAGCGCATTCTTAACGTAGTATCTGGAAAATCAAAATTGGCCAATTCACCAAATTCAATAGACGCATCAAAACCGAAATTGGCTTGCGTAATTTTTAAGTCCGTTCTTTCATAAGATTTGGCAAACGGAAGCAAATCTTGCAACCAAAAATAGCGCATTTCGCCCGTTTTTTTCAAGTCGAACATGCTGCGCCAAAAGGTCTCTTGGGTAAAACGCTGCGTAGGAAAAATGCCTGCAATATGTTGATAAGTACGCATAGCTGAATAGCCTGCAAACAAAAACAAACCTGCTCCAATCAACCATTTCATCTTGAATTTTTCCAGAGCCATCGCCAAGGGAATGGCAAAAATGAACAAGTGCTCAGAGAATGCCCGATTGCCCAAAGCCGAACCATAATCATAACTCCACCAAGAAGAAATAATATAAGTCAATAGCGCAAAATAGGCCAACCATGAAGTCGCCAACCACGAAGATTTTTTGAATAATTTAAACACAAAAACAAAGGCGATAAAAAGCAAAGGCATGTGAATGAAAATCCCGGTATGGTAGCTGAACAACGCTTTCAAAAACTGCGGATTGCTGAAATAAAATCCTTCGCCATCATAAGACCAAAGCACCCAATGACCAGATTGCCAATACCACAGCATAGGCAAAATGCTCACGACCAATGCAAAACCGATGATTCCGAATAAAAATTTCCGTGCATAATTGGAGAATAAATCTCTGAAAAATTGAATCACAGCCGCTTTTGAACCCAGAAGAAAGAATATGAAAAAGACCACCAAAACATTCGTCGGACGGATGATGAAAATCAAGCCCAAAGTGAGTCCAAGAAAAAGGAAAAACTTGGCTTTTGCATGCTCCCGAATTCTCAAAACGAGGAACACAAATAAATTCAAAATGGCAAAAGAATACACATGCGAAAAGCTAGGCGCTGCTGTCAAATAGAAAAACAAGAAAGTCGCAAAAGCTATGGCAAAATGAGCCGAGCGCAGGGCAAATTCAGCTTTCGTAAAAAAACGCATGTTCTTGTACATCAACCACAGTCCCAACAAGCCAAAAACCCAGCCGTTGATGATTATAAAAATCAAGGATATATCGCTGTAACCTGTAGTCTCCTGTCCTGCCAAATGAGAAGCCAATAATCCCATGAGAAAAGCTGGACTTTGAACCAAGGCCACACCGGGAAAACATTTGTTGTAACGCCTGCCCTCCTCAGTTTCGTAGATGTAATTCTGATTGCCCCAATGCACAAATTTCGCCAATTCAGCTTTCTTAACCTGCTCGTATTCATCATCTTGAAAAACAAACACGGCAGGCAAAAAAGCATAATAACCACGGCCATCAGAAGTGACCACGTTGTATTGCCAATTTTCACTGCGGAAAGTGCTGTACACCGACCAAAATGCCGCTAAGGCAATGAAAAGAAAAAAATATAAGCGCGTGTTGAGTTTAAACATGGTTGCAAATATGGGGGTCTTTTTGTTGATTTCCACAGTATGATGGTTTGTTTTTTTACCTCATAGGGACATAGTAACATAGAATTGCGTGGTAAAGCCATAACATAGATGCCCAGACATCGAAACATAGAGAACACACAAAACGCTTTGTGAAACATCTTGATGTCTATCATTGCCATATACGATGTGTCTATGTGGTTGAAAATTGCACCTAACAGACTTGAGATGTTTAAACGCTACCAATCAATCTTCTGCACATCCAAACAAGAGTAAGTCGCTTTTTCTTTGTTGAGTTCTTGTTTCACCAAGCCCCATGAAATGAACATCACGAGCAGTTGGTCGATTTGTTTAGACGACATTTTAACATTTCTATAAATCGCTGAAATCGTACATGGTTCCATGCGATGAATGGCGCGCAACAAATCCAACTGTTTGTCGGTAAGTACTTCAGGCTTCTTGATGACTGATTGCTGCTTTTTCCATACACCAACCGTAATGCGATTGGCCAGCAAAGTATCATCTTCAATACGGATGT